>NZ_JBSFJW010000003.1:0-265041 GCF_053598255.1 Streptomyces sp. NPDC001157 | reverse complement strand
GAGGGGCGTCCTCATGCCGTCACCACCAGCCGCGACGAGTCGGTGCGGGTGTGGGACCTGCAGGCGGGGATAGAACGTGCCACCCTCACCGGCCACATCGGCCCGGTGACTGCGGTTGCCGTGGCGCAGATAGAGGGGCGTCCTCATGCCGTCACCACCAGCCGCGACGAGTCGGTGCGGGTGTGGGACCTGCAGGCGGGGATAGAACGTGCCACCCTCACCGGCCACACGGGCTCGGTGACTTCGGTGGTGGTGGCGCAGATCCACGGGTGTCCTCATGCCGTCACCACCAGCGACGACACGTCGGTGCGGGTGTGGGACCTGCAGGCGGGGAGAGAATGGGCCACCCTCGGCCACACTGGCCCGGTGACTGCGGTCGCGGTGGTGCCGATCGAGGACCGTCCTCATGCCGTCACCATCAGCGACGACGAGTCGGTGCGGGTATGGGACCTGTGGGCGAGGAGAGAACGGGCCACCCTCGGCCACACTGGCCCGGTGACTGCGGTCGCCGTGGCGCGGATCGAGGGCCGTCCTCATGCTGTCACCACCAGCGACGACGGCTCGGTGCGGGTGTGGGACCTGGAGGCGGGGAGAGAACGTGCCACCCTTACCGGCCACACGGGCTCGGTGACTTCGGTTGTGGTGGTGCGGATCGAGGGCCGTCCTCATGCTGTCACCACCAGCGACGACGGGTCGGTGCGGGTGTGGGACCTGGAGGCGGGGAGAGAACGTGCCACCCTTACCGGCCACACGGGCTCGGTGAGCGCGATCGCGGTGGCAAAAATCGACGAACGCGCCCACGCCGTCACTACCAGCCGCGACAACACGATGCGGGTGTGGGACCTGGTTTCGGCACGTCCCGTAGCAGTGATCTTCATACCATTGCCGGTCTACGGGGTTGTCGTGTACAACAGCACCGCCTTCTTGGGTATGGCGAGTGAGATATTGGTACTTGAGCCACTGCGGGAGGAGGACGAGTGAGCGTTTCGGCGTCTGCGTCTGTCCCTTGCGAACAGCGACTTCCGGCAACGGCTAGTTCGGGGGCTGACGCGCCAATTGGTGTCCCGACTGCTGACCTGTGAAGAAGTCGCGCGCTTCCATCCGGGGCGAGGAGTGAAGGAGCCTCTTTCGCCGGTAAGGAACTCCGCTGCTCGCGACTTCAAGAGCGAGGCAGCGACCTGCATGAAATTCCAAACGGCTGTCTCCGGGGACGGGTCAGGAAGTGGCTGCTCAGGGCCGTAGTGGACACGCAGTGGACGGAAAGACCAGGAAGGAGCAGGAACGAGCCGGACAGGGACGGCCGCTCCGAGGCCTCTGACCTGCGGAAACAGGAAGACTGCGGCAGGATTCGGAAGATCACGGATGATCCTCAAAGGACTCATAATCCGTCGGCCGTGGGTTCGAGTCCCACCCGCCCCACCACTCGCTACGCGAGGAGAAACGATCTGACCAGCTGAATCCGCTGCTCGCGAGTTCAACTCTGCAGCCGTCAGTGTGCGTTGGGATCGTTTCGACCTGCGTAGACGTATCGGCCTGCGGCTGGAGGATGGCGTCGTGGGGGCTGTGTGGGCGCCTGGACGTCGCATTCTGGACGTCGGCTGGACGCGAGGATCCGGAAGCGGTGTCGCCCGGTGGCCCCTGGGTGTCGGGAGACGGCCCAGGCCACAGCGGACTGACCGCCGGGCGGCCCGGGTCGGTCAGAAGCCTGGTGCCCGTCGGCACCGCGCGAGCTTTACTGCCTGAGGTCGATCATGCGGACCGGCTGCCCTGTCGGGCGGGCGATGGCTTCGAAGTCGCGGTCGTCGTGGAACAGAGTGAGTCCCGCTTCTTCCGAGGCTGCGGCCACTGAACAACCAGAGGCCGACAGCACCCGTCCGCCACTGTCACCCCAGCTCAACCATCCGAAGCGAAACGGGGGGCAATGCGTGGAATCGCGATCAGAGGGTCAGTACGACTCGCTCGTGCACCTGACCGCCTTCGAGTAGACGGTGCGCCTCGTTGGCGTCCTGCATGCGCATGGTTCTGTACTCCCGCAGTCTGAGCCGCCCCTGCGCCAACATGGACATGGTGTCCTTCAACGCGTGAGGAGCCCGCTGGGGACTGGGATGTGACAGTGCGACACCGAAGTCCGCCGCAGCGGGGTCGGACAAGGTGATCACCCGGTCGGCGGCTCCGGTCAACGCGATCGCGTCCGCCAGCATTCCCTTGCCAGAGGCGTCGAACGCGAAGCCGACAGCCCCGACACGCCTGACCGCGTCCACCAGCTTCGCGCCGTAGCGTACGGGCGTGGCACCCAAGGACGTGACCAGTGCGTCGTCCCGCTCGCCTACGGCACTCACCACTTTGATGCCCTGAGCGACAGCCAACTGGGTTGCGATCAAGCCGACAGCCCCGCCACCACCGAGCACCAGCAGTGTGTCGCCCGTCTTCACCGCCAGCTGTCGCAGAACCCCCGCTGCCGCCTCCGCCGAGGCCGGCAGAGAGGCTGCGGCCGCCCACGGGACGGAAGGTGGCTTTGCGACCCACATCGAGGCAACCGCATATTCAGCGTATCCACCAAGGTCGAAAAGCAGTGCCGATACTTCTTCGCCGATCTGCGTTCCGTTGACTCCGGGCCCGACTGCGTCGACAGTGCCCGCTACCTCGAAGCCGAGTACGGCGTTCCGCCGTAGCGAAAAGGCCTTGAGGCGGCCCGACCGCAGGGCGAGGTCGGTCGGGCCGACGCCCGCGGCTTTCACCTTCACCCTGATCTGCCCCTCGCCCGGCTGGGGAAGCGGGACATCGGTCCATCGCAGGACGTCAGGACCGCCGATGTCGGTCAGCGTGATCGCTTTTGGCATGTTTCCTCCGTCGGGAAGTCCATGTTCCGTGTAACGCCGTTGAAAGCTGGTGGGGCGGCATCGGTGTGCACAGGCTTGTGCAAGCCCTCCGTTCACGCTCCGTCCCGAACTGCGCTTGCGAGTGAACGGCGGGCCGGCGGCCGGGATCCGTCTTCGGCACGCCGGCTGCCGTGGACTCTGTCGAGAAGGCAAGAGCACACACGTGCGCGCTTGTATCTATGCGGGCTGCGCGGCGGGCAGAAGGCCGAGCTCCAGGAGGCTTTCGGCGGTGGCCACGACGGCTTCGTCGCTGCTGCGGGGGTTCCAGTCGAGGACGGTACGGGCCTTGTCGTTGCTGACGTGGCGGACCCTGCCGAGGTTGGACAGCACACCCTGCAGTGCCGGGTTGGCCTCGGCGGCCTTGCGCACCGTCTCGTCCGGAAGCTCGGTGGTCGGGACGGCACTGGCCGCATCGCCGAGGCGGTCGCGGATGGCGAGTGCGATCTGGTGCAGGGAGACGGCGTCGCCGGCGGCGGCGATGAAGCGTTCGCCGACTGCCCTGGGGTCGGTCATGGCCTTGAGGTGCAGGTCGGCGGCGTCCCGGACATCGATGACGGCGAAGTACAGCCGGGGTACGCCCGGCATGGCGCCGCTGAACAGGCCGATGATCATGTCGATCGAGGAGGAGTGGTCGCTGCCGACGACGGGGCCGAAGATGCCGACCGGGGCGACGGTGGCGAGCTGGAGGCCGTTGCCCTCGCGCTCGACGAAGTCCCAGGCGGCTCGTTCGGCCAGCGCCTTGGACCTGATGTAGGCGGGGAGGTCGCTGTCCAGGTCGGTCCAGTCGTTCTCGGTGAAGGGCCGTTCGGTGGCGGCCCTGCCGTAGCCGACGGCGGCGAACGAGGAGGTGGCCACCACGCGTTCGACGCCTGCGTCGCGGGCGGCACGCAGCACGCGCAGCGTGCCTTCTCGGGCCGGGACGATCAGGTCGTCCTCGTGGTCGGGCTCGCCGCCTGGGAAAGGGGAGGCGATGTGCAGGACGTAGCGGCAGTCTGCCACTGCCTCGGCCCACCCTCCATCCGCGGTGAGGTCCGCCTCCACGAACGTGAGCCGGTCACCCGCGTGCACGCCCATGGACTCCAAGTCCCTGCGAACCTGTGCCTCGCGGCTGAGGGTCCGCACCGTGGTGCGGACCTGGTAGCCCTTACCGAGCGCCTGGGCTATCACACGGCCGCCCAGGAATCCGGAGCCTCCAGTGACGAGGACGGTATCGGTCGAAGTGCTGCTCATGGCCAAGTTCCTTTGCCTTCTCGTCCTCGTACTGGCTGGCCGAGGGGATGCCGGCCGGATGAGGAACGGGTCATCTGCGGCTAGCTGGTCAGCGCCGGCAACAGCAGGGCATCCATGACCGCGATGAGCTGGTCGGCGTCCGCCTCGGTGCCGGTGAAGAGCTTCTCCACGAAGACGCTGCCCATCAGGAACATCTCGGAGTGCGCCAGGGCCGGATTGTCGGGACGGATCGTTCCCCGCTCGACGTGCCGGGCCAGGATCGTGCGCAGCGCGTCGAGGTAGGGGGCGAACAGGACATCCCTCAGGGCCTGGGCGAGGGCGGGGTCGGACACGACCGCCTGCCAGATTCCCAGCCCCGGGGCGCCCTCCGGGTGTGGCGCCGGCATCGTACGGGCCAGCGCCACCAGGTCGTCACGGAGGCTACCGGCATCGATGTGCGGCAGGGGCGGATACTTGCGCGCCATCATCGCCGTGATCACGAGCTTGGGCTTGTTCTCCCATTGCCGGTACAGCGTGGCCGTGCTCGCTTTCGTCCGTCTGGCCACCTCGTCCACGGTCGCCTGCTCATAGCCGACCTCGGCGACCAGGTCGAAGGTGACGTCGAGGATCTCGCGCTCGCGCTCCTCCGTCAGCCGCTTGCGCCGGTTGGATGCCGGTGCCTGCTTGCTCATCAGTGATTCCCGTCGTCCAAGTTGCCGGTCCATGACCGCCCGTCTGGACAGCATGGATCGAAAACGTGTTTTCGACAGTACGTTTTCGATAAGCGATTATCAAGTCTGCCGCGAAGGGGCGTCGGCACGGCGGTATCGACGCCGCCCGGGAGGGCCGGGTGGTCCGCGGAAGCCTGACCGCGCTGCGTCGTCCGCCGAGGAGCCGGATACCGGGTGCGCACGACCCTGCGAGGGCCAGCCGGGCAAGCTTCAGGTACGAAGAGTGCCTGCGCTGTGTGCGGATCGACCGGGTCGTCCCCGGCGCGCGGGGCGGCGTGCGGGTGGTGGAGAACCCCAAGTACCCCGATCGTGACGACGACGCGTCGAACGACACCGCGGCGATCGTGGTGAAGGCCACCGGCTCGGCGACGTCCAGCCCATCGCCCAGAGCCTCCGCGTCCCCGTCGGCCACGGCCACCGCGAGCCCGTCCGGCTCCGAGGCGGGAACCAGCAGCGGGGCGACGACTGAGGGCCGGTGCCAAGACCCAGGGGCCGTACAGGGGCCGGGGCGGCGCGTCCGTGTCCAGGCGGTGGTATCTCCGGACCGAGAGTGCACCTGGTGTTCAGTGGCGCAGGTACCTGTTGAGAGCGCGTCTGGCGATGACCGAGTGGGCACCGGCAGGCCACCTGGCCATCCTGTCGACACTGCTCTGCGAGACGGAGGCAGGCGAGGGGTGGACGGCAGACCGTGGGTGTCCCGCAATCTCAGTGGCGTACGGCTGTTGGGTCCGCGTGATCCACACCGGCCCGTCAGAGCCGGCGCAGTCCGATCAGAACTCTTTCCATCAGTGCTTGGGTCGGGGCATCGCCGGCATCGGTCGCCGCCTCGTGGACGACGATCATCCCGCGGTCCGCCATGTCACCGAGGAGGACCTTGGCCACGCCCAGCGGCACCGCCACGAGCGCCGCCACCTCGGCCACCGACATCGGTTCCCGGCACAGGTCGAGCACCGCACGATCCCACTGCGTGGCAGCGCCGGGAACGCCGATGGGATCAGCTGCAGTGACCAGGGTCTCGATCTCGAAGTGGTGGTGCGACCTGGTCCGGCCGCCCGTCCATGCGTAGGCGCGGACGAATGCGGCTGGTGCTCCTGGCTCCACGTTGCCGGGTTCCCAGGTGGCCGGCTGGTGGTCCACCTGGGAAGGTCCGTACGACTCGTCGGCAGGCGGCCACGAGGCCTTGTTCTCGTCGGACGGCATGGCCTGCGGCGTGCCAGGAGTACCGGAGGTCTTCCGCCTCCGTCGTCCGCTGCCGAAACTGAACGCGTTGAGCACGTCGGCGAAGGTCTGATCGTCCTCCGCTTCCTGATCTCTTCGAGGGCCGGACGGGCCTTCACCGGTGCTCATGTTCTCCTCGTCCGGGCTATCGGGCCGCAGCCTGGTGGAACTGCTGCAACTCGGTACGGAGTTCCGGGGTCAGCATCTCGCCGACCTGGTCGACGAGTACGGTCATCTCATAGGCGATCTGGCCGATTTCGCAGTCCGGAGCTGCCAGGGCAACCAGACACGAGCCGTCTCGGACCGACATCATCAGCATGTTGCCGTTCTCCATCTGGATCACCGTGCGCAGCGCGTTCCCGGTGTCCATGCAGTGGGCGGCAGCCTGGACCAGGCTGATGGCACCCGCCGCGATGGTGGAGAGCTGCTCGGCGCGATCGTCCGACAGCTGGTCCGACGCGGTGAGCAGCAGTCCGTCGGCTGAGATCACAACGGCGTGCGCCACATTGGGAACTCGCTCCGTGAAGTTGGTGACCAGCCATCCGAACTGGCTCACCTCCGGGGAGTGGGGTGATGTCATGGGTTCTTCCTGCCCGTCGCCGATGGATTGTGCGTCTGATCGGGCTGCGCCCGACGGATGCCCGACTGATAGCTACTGAGGAAGCTGTGGGCGCGGCTGGCGTTCGGGTTCACGGTTGCCCCGTCCCCGGTGGCAGGCCGCTCAGCTCGGGTCGGGGCGGATCGGGTAAGGGGAACCCTTTTGGGCAAACCGGCCTGGGTGAGGTCGCCCGACTGGTCTGGCTTCTCCCCACCGCGCCCGGCCGGGCGTCGGACAGCAGGTGTGGGCGCCGGTCGGCCCGTCGGATCCAGGGCTCCGGGTGGCTTGGCCGAGGACGGCGGGACAGGCGCGGGCTCCTCCGCCGCAGGGCGCGGCACGGGCGTGTCCACGCTGTTCCCGGCGCCGGGGGCTGCCGTTGCCGATGCGGCGAGGGCGAACCACGACGGGCCGTCGGGCTCCGGTGGTGCCTTCTTGCCGGCCGGGACGGGCCCTGTCGTAACGGACGCGAACGACCGCTGCGGCGGGCGCGATGCCGCGTCACCGCCGTCCGTCCGACCGGCGTTCGCCAGGCCGGCGGGCGTCCGCGTCGGAAGCGCGGCAGCAGGGCGTTCGGCCATCGTGCCCGGCCGGTCGGCGCGGGACGGCGTTTGCGCCGTGACCAGCTTGGCCGGTATCAGAACACGGGCCCGCAATCCCCTCCCGCCCGGCTGTGAGCTCAGGTTGACGGCGATGCCGTGCCGACCGGCCAAGCGACCGACCACGAACAGTCCCAGCTGCCGGGACGCCGGCGCATCCGTGGCGGCGTCCGTCGCCACGCGCCGGTTGGCCATGGCCAGGTCGCTCTCGCTCATCCCGATTCCCTCGTCCTGGATCTCGATCAGCAGCGAGCCGTCGGGGTACCGGGCACCGCCGATGACCACCTGGGTGCGCGGCGGGGAGAACGCGGTGGCGTTGTCGAGCAGTTCGGCGACAAGCCGCCCCACGTCACCCGCTGCGTACCCGATCACCGCGACGGGAGGGCTGGGCTGAACGAGCACGCGCTGGTAGTGCTCGATCTCGGAGACGGCACCCCTCAGCACGGTGTCCAGTGCCGCACTGTGGGACGAGCGCACCAGAGTGCTGCCGCACAGGATCATCATGTTCTCGTTGTTGCGCCGCATACGCGTCGCCAGGTGATCGAGCGTGAAGAGGCTGGCCAGTTGCTCCGGGTCCTCTTCGTGCCGCTCGAGCTGTTCCATCAACAGCAGCAGACGGTCCACCAGGCTCTGGCTCCGCCTGGAGAGGTTGACCAGAGTGTTCCTGAGGTCACCGCGCAGCGCGGCCTGCTCCGCTGCCAGGCGTACGGCCTGGGCGTGCACCGTGTCGAAGGCCCTGGCGAGCTGGCCGAACTCCTCCGTGGTGTGGACCGGCACGACGTCGACCACGGTGTTCGCCTTCCGCCCCTCGCGCATGCTCTCGACCGCGGCGGGCAGCCGGTGCTCGGCCACATCGAGTGCCGTCGAGCGCAGGACGGTCAGCGACCGCAGGAGATGCCGGCCGATCGCGAGGCCGATGGCAAGGGCGAGCAGGAGCACGCCGAAGAGGATGACGGACGCCACGCCTGCCTGGTTGCTCGTCTCGTCCTGCAGCCTGGCCGCAGTGGTGCGCAACGTGTGGAGGTAGCCGTCAGTCGCCTTGTCGACGAGCGTTCCGGTGGTCTCCGAGTCGCCGTTCCAGCTGTCGACGGAGACGGGCAGCGACGTGGTGGCGTTCCGCTGTGCGTCCGAGCCGAGCGAACCGGCCAGCACGGCGCTCACCACGTGTGCACGTCGACTGACGGCCGGGCCGGTGACCGTCCGCTGATAATCCCTCTGCTCCGCGGGGGTGGCCACGGCCCGGAAGCCGCTGAGCCTGTCCTGCAGGCGTACGTCCGCCTCCTGCAGCGCCTTGAAGAGCCTCGGGGTCATCGGATGGCCCCGGTGGGCTGCCTGCAGCAGAATCGCGTGCTCGAGGTGGATCTGCTCCTCGACCGCCTCCAGGTCGTACAACGCGGTTGCCGGCCTGGTGAGTTGAGGGGTGCCGAACCCGCTGACGAGTGCTTGGTCCAGAGTAAGCAGTCCCGTGACGATCGTGCCGTAGTCGCCCAGCGCGGTCCAGGAATTGATGCTGCCGGATGCAACCTGTGCGCGCAGGGCGGGCAGGTGGGCCAGGAGGCTGACGGCGTCGCGATAGCGATTCGCCGCAACGCCCGTAAGGGAGACTCCCTGTTCCCTGGTGCCGGCGATGGCGGCCCGGGCGCTGTCGACGCCCCGCTTCTGCTGTCGTAGATCGGAGGGATCAACCACAGTGTCGCCACTCAGCCGTTCGACGGACATCGTGCGTTCCATCTGCAGGGCTTCCAGCAAAGTCCGCAGCTCACCGCGCATCCTGACCAGCCGTTGCATGCCGGCGTAGGAGTTGGCGTGTGTGACGTCGTCATGGATCTGTACGACCCCCAGGCCGACGGCCAGCAGGGCGGGCACGACCAGCACCGACGCCAGCTTTACCAGCAGGGGCCAGTTCCGCCACCGCACGACCGGGGCCCACCACGGTGGCCGGACTGCGCGCGCGGCCGCATGCCTCGCCGCAGTCATGAGACGAGCTCCTTACTCGGAAGGGCTTGCTCACAGGGACCTATCACGATGCCGCTTTCTCATGGGTCTTCACCTGAGCAGGATGGGGAACACCCGGCAGCCAAGAGAGGTGCCGGAGATTGGGCGCAACTACAGCGCGGTCACGCCACTGCGCGCGAGCCCAGGATCGGGCATACGCTCCGGCCGCTGGAGAATTGCATCTGAACAGCTAAGGGAGGCTTCAGGCAAAGGCTCCCAGCCGACCCTGAGACGTCGCGGGTGCGCTCAAGGAAACCCATTGATTGTTCCATTTCTCGGTTCTCGGATGCGATCCGGCCCCGCACGCCAAGTGCCCACCTGCCAAGTGCTGTGGAGCTCAGGGGAGTTTAGGGCAGCCAGGTGAACGGCAACAATAGGGCCCCCTCGCTCCGGGCGTCGACGGACCAGCCCCGTTACTCACACGTTCTCCATGTTCGGTGGGCCGGTCGGCGACGCCGTGCACCATAGTTCGGTTCAGTAAATGACAGGTAATCAGGAGACCAAGTCACCTTCAAGGCTCAAACGCTCGGGGTGGTGAGTGGTCAAGTGGCTCCCAGTGATACACCAAGGCAACCATGCGGAATTCGGTGCCCACTGCGTGCGTCGGGGGGCGTTGTTTGACGGTGTGCGGCACCTCACTACACTCTGCACGCTCAGGGGCTACGGCTTGCTCCTTCCCATCGCTCGCACCGCAGGGCGCCCCAGCGACCCCCTGCCCGCATCCCCAGGAAGAGGAACGTGACCAGACCGGTGGGCTCGCCCTCCTTCGAAGAGTCCGAGCGGCCGGCCGGACGGAAATTCATCGACCCTCGTCACGAAGGTGAGCCCGACTACCGCGCGATTCAGCAGAGCGAGGAGTTCTTGCGGCTGCGCAGACGGCTTCGGCTGTTCGTCTTCCCGATGAGCGCGCTCTTCTTCGTCTGGTACATGACGTTCACACTGCTTTCCGCCTACGCCCACGGGTTCATGAGCCACAAGGTGGCGGGCGAAATCAACACGGGCACCATCCTCGGTCTGATGCAGTTCGCGTCCACGATCGTGATCGTCCTGACGTACCGGCGTTTCGCCGGGAAGAAGATTGATCCGGAAGTGGACAGGATCCACGAACTGGCAGGAGTCGACAAGGAATGACATCGCAGATCGCCGCGAGCACGACGGGTAGCCCCGTGCTCAATCTGAGCGTGTTCCTCATATTCGTCGTCGTCACTCTGCTCATCGTCTACAAGGCCACCAACAGAAACCAGACGGCATCCGACTACTACGCCGCGGGCAGCGCCTTCACCGGCGTGCAGAACGGCATCGCGATGTCCGGCGACTTCCTCTCCGCCGCTTCCTTCCTGGGAATCTCCGGGGCGATCGCCGTCCATGGATATGACGGCTTCCTCTATTCCGTCGGATGGCTCGTCGCCTGGCTGGTCGCCCTCCTGCTCATTGGTGAGAGACTGCGCAACACCGGGCGATTCACCGTGGGCGACGTGATGGCCTTCCGTATGAGGCAGCGGCCGGTGCGGGCGGCGGCGGCCAACGCCACCCTGGTGATCACGTTCTTCTACATGCTGGCCCAGATGGCCGGCGCGGGCGGGCTGATCGCCTTGCTGCTGGGTGTGCACACAAGGGGCGGGCAAGCACTCCTGATCACCGGCGTGGGCGTTGTCATGCTCCTGTATGTGCTGGTGGGCGGGATGAAGGGCACGACTTGGGTGCAGATCATCAAAGCCGGCCTGCTCCTGGTCTGCGTGACCTTCATGAGCGTTTTCATCATCGGCAAGTTCGGATTCAGCTTCTCGGCACTCCTTCAACAGGCCACACAGCACAGCCCGTTGGGCGAGCGACTACTCGAGCCAGGCAGTGCGTACGGCCACAGTGCGACGAGTCAACTCGACTTCGTCTCTCTGGCTTTGGCGCTGGTCCTCGGCATCTCCAGCCTGCCGCACGTGCTGATGCGCTTCTACACCGTGCCCAATGCCAAGGAGGCGCGCAGGTCGGTGGTGTGGTGCTCCTGGTCGATGTTCACGTTCTACCTGGGAATCCTGGTCGTCGGTTACGGTGCCACAGCCCTGGTCGGTTCCGACGCGATTGTTCACGCCCCGGGCGGGGAGAACTCCGCAGCACCTCTGCTTGCCTTCCGTATCGGTGGAGTTGTGCTCCTGGGAATCGTCTCCGCCGTGGCCTTTGCGACGATCCTGGCGGTCGTGGCCGGTCTGACCCTGGCCGCTTCGGCTTCGTTCGCCCATGACGTGTACGCCAACGTGGTGCGGCGCGGTAAGGCCGATCCCCGGTCCGAGATACGGGTGGCCCGACTGACAGCGATCGTGGTCGGTTTCCTGGCCATCATCGGCGGCATCGTGGCCGACGGTCAGAACGTCGCCTTCCTCGTGTCGCTGGCCCTGGCGCTCGCAGCGTCGGCCAATCTGCCAACGATGCTCTACACGCTGTACTGGAAACGCTTCAACACTTCAGGGACGCTGTGGAGCATTTACGGGGGTCTGGTGTCCTGCCTCGTGCTCATCATCTCCTCACCGGCGGTCTCGGGTACCCGCACGTCGATCATCACGAGCGTCGACTTCCACTGGTTCCCGCTCATGAATCCCGGCCTGGTGTCGATTCCGCTCTCGTTCCTGTGCGGATACTTCGGCACCGTGTTCAGCAGGCGTTCAGCAGATCCGGACAAGCATGCGGAGATGGAAGTCCGGGCGCTGACCGGAATCGGTGCCCGGCTCTAGCCGATTACGGCAGGACCGGCAGGGCTTCGGCTTCAGAGGTCCGCCGAGCCCCTCGGAAGCTGGTTGGGCTTGTCGTTCCAGGGCGCGTTCCGGACACAGGTTGGACACAAGGATCGGAAAAGACTGACAAGGGCCGGGAAGGGCTGAGGCGCCAAACCGCATCTGACCTGGGAGAACGGCCAAGATGAGCAGGGATCGACAAGGGGCGCCAAGATCCTCGAAGGACTCATAATCCGTCGGCTGTGGGTTCGAGTCCCACCCGCCCCACCCTTCGCGGGCCAGAAGAAACGTTCTGACCCGCTGTGACGTTCTGATCCACGGACCGCTGTCCGGCCGTTCCCGCCAACGCTGGTGCGTTGCTGCGGTGTTGTGCTTGTCGGGGTGCTGTGAAGGGGGGCCTCGGCGTCGCCGTTGCGCGTAGGCTCGCGCCCAAGGGAGGGCGTCATGGGCGGGCATGCGAAACCGATCAGGATGTGGTGGCTGGTCACGCTGACGGCCGTGACCATGGCGGTCATAGCGGTCGTTCTCATGCTCCAGGCCGACTCCGGCGAGGCGACCTCGCCCAGGCCGACCGATCCCCCCTCGGCCACCTCGTCGGTCCTCGGGTAGGGCGGTTCTCAGCCCGCTTCCTCGCGCAGCCCGTCGCGCAGGCGGCGCAGGTCGTCGGCGTGGCGGCCCAGGCCGTTGAGGCGCAGCCGGGTGGCCTCGGTGCGGGGGTCGGGGCGGAGCGTGAAGGCCAGGTCGAGGGACTCGCGCAGCATCCAGAGGTCGAAGGCGAGGAGCCGTGCGGCGTGGGCCTGTGCCCGCTGCAGGTCCGGCTCGGTGAGTTCCAGGTCCTGCAGGCGGGTGCGCAGCCGGTGCAGGGTGCTGCTCTGGCGGCTGCACATGCGGGCCGTCCGGCAGGAAACGGGACCCGGTTCGCCGCAGGCCGCCGCTGCCGCGTCGGCCGGTGTCTGGGCGGCCACCGCCTCGTCCAGGACGGCGACCAGGGCGAGCAACTGGGCCCGGTGTGAAGGACGGGCGGGGGCCGGGCGGTGGTGGAGGCGGGCGAGCGTCCGTGCGGCGCGGGGCCACCGGACGGGGCCCGGGGGTGTGCGTATGCGCATGGCTCCAGTGTGCGCCGCGGACGCCGCGAGCCGGTCCGTTCGGTCAGTACGGGGCGGCCGTCGTGCGGTCCGGCTCGGTCAGGGTGGGATGTCGACCGGGGGTTGCGGGGCCCTGCCGCTACCGCGCGGTCGATGAAGCGGGCGAGGAGGCGTTCCACGGCGGTCGGGGGAGTGTCCGTCGCACCGGGGTGGAACGCGTCCCGCCCCACGGCGAGGTCCCGGGCCGCGGCGTGCTGGAGGCGGCGGTGAGGCCATGGCCGTAGACCGGGTCGGAGCCGGCGATCGCGTCGCCGAGGACCGTGAAGCCGTCCGGCCAGTGCCACC
The DNA here is from genome assembly GCF_053598255.1 of Streptomyces sp. NPDC001157. Taxonomy (NCBI): domain Bacteria; kingdom Bacillati; phylum Actinomycetota; class Actinomycetes; order Kitasatosporales; family Streptomycetaceae; genus Streptomyces; species Streptomyces sp. NPDC001157. Next base: position 251,662 of record NZ_JBSFJW010000003.1, on the reverse strand, counting down.
ACTTCTCGTAGTGGCGGCGGCGGTGAAGTCCGTGAAGGTGTCGGGGGCGGGGCCCGGTTCGCCGCCCCGGGTGCCCGGGAGCGTGACGATCCGGCGGCCGCCCTCGATGGGCACGATGATGCCGCCCCGGCCCGGCGCCTTCGCGGCGTTCACCTCGCGCTCGTGACCTGCGGCAGACCGAGGTCGGTCAGCCGGCGCGGGGCGTGCGAGCCGCGGCCGGAGCGTCGACCACCAGGTCGGCGGGCAGGGCGGGGATCCCGCTGTTCGGCCGTTGCCTCCAACGCCCGCAGGACGGACTGCAGTAAGCGGTCGAGGGACTCGGTGGCGGGTGCAGTGAAGAACGCCTCGCCTCCCCCGACGCCGAAGAACTCCACCAGACGTTGTCGGCCGGGGCGGTGCCGCCCGCACCCGCGGCTCTCAACGATCGTTCATCGCTCCACAACGATCGTTGAACGGTCGGCCGTTATGTCGTTGAACGGTCCAGGTGTTACGCAGAGCGAGAAGTGAGCCCTGGGAGGACGATGAGAAGAGGAGTGTCGACAGGTCGACAGAAGGAGGCCGCCATGGCCAACGACCGATCCGCGACGGCGACGAAGACCCCTCCCTCCCTCACCTTCGGCAAGACGGAACCGGAGGACCACCCCTGGGAGATACAGCTCGTCAAGCACCAGGAACGCACCGAGTCCGCGGAGTTCCGCGCCGCGAAGACGGCCGTGAACAAGATCCTTCAAGAGCTGGGGAAGACCGATCGGCCGTATGGGCCGGGGCCTTACGAGATGCACCACGGCGGCAGTCTCTGGGTGAAGACGGACGCGGGCTGGCGGATGTTCCGGGCCCGGGTCGGCATCGAGTGGAGCATGCAGTTCTGTGCCGACCCCGCGAAGGTCGACCGGCTGCGGCAGGAGGCCGCCGACCTCGTCGCCGCCTTCCCGCAGACCCTTCCGGCGCTGGAGGCCCTCGGCTACAAGCGGGCCCGCAAGCTGCTTCAGACCCCGATCACGGACGCCGAGGGCGTCGCGGCCTGGACCGACTCGCTGTTCAACGCCTGCGTGCCGCTGACCCGCGGGAACCACCAGGGGATCCTGCCGAAGGCGGCCGGGGAGCACCACTACCCCTGGCCCATCAAGGGCGCCGACTACATCCGGTACGACGACTTCAACCTGTGGGTGACGCTGCCCGACGGCACCCACGCCGGCGTCGCCCCCGTGGCCGCCCGCGGCTCCGGCGACGGACGTCTGCGCATCGTCCACGCCCGGCACGGCACTCCGGCCGGGGACGTCGTGGCCAAGGCGCAGCGGCGCCGTGTCATGGCCGTGCTCCCGGCGGACAGCCCGATGGCGCTGGAGGCGTTCCAGCAGCAGATCACGCCCGGGGCGCGCACCGCCGCCACCCGGCCGCGTTCCCGCGGGGCGCGCGGCGGCACCCGCCGGGCCGGTTAGGCGGGCCGTGGTCATGCCGCGCAGGATCGTCGTCTGCCTGGACGGCTCGGGCAACCAGGTCGGCGCACGCAACCCCACGAACGTGGTCAGGTTCTACGAGATGCTGGAGACGGCCGACCCGTCGAGGCAGCTGCTCTACTACGACCCCGGGGTCGGCACCATGTCGTCGGCCACCGCGCGCGGGCCGCTGGGCCGCGGGCTCTCCCGGCTCGGCGGCCTCGCCTTCGGAACGGGGCTGAAGGCCAACCTCACCGAGGCGTACACGTACCTCATGCAGCACTGGCAGCCGGGGGACGCGGTGTACGTCCTCGGGTTCAGCCGCGGCGCCTACACGGCCCGTGCGCTGGTCGGGATGCTCAACAAGCCAGGGCTGATGCGGCCCGGTGCGGAGAACCTCGTGCCGTATGCGGTGGCGAAGTACGCCTTCAACCAGGACATCGAGAAGAGCGAGCAGGAGGTCGCCCGCTTCTCGCACGCCTTCTGCCTGCGCACCGACCGCGAGCCGCTGTGGGAGCAGGTGAAGCGCAACGATCCCCGGCAGGTCTCGCACCACGCCCTGCCGGTGGCCTACCTGGGCGTCTGGGACACCGTGAAGGCGGCCGGTCTCCTCCGCCTCGGCAACCTGCGCTGGCCGTACACCCACTCCCTGCCCAACGCCGCCCGCATCCGGCACGCCGTGTCCCTCGACGAGAGGCGGCGCCCGTACCGGGAGTTCCTCGTCAAGCCGCGCAGCCCCGGCCCCGACACGGACACGAGCACGGCCGAGGAGGTGTGGTTCGCCGGGGTGCACTGCGACGTCGGCGGCACGTTCGACCATGCCCCGGACGCACCCCTGCTCTCCACCATCCCCCTCAAGTGGATCACCGACGGTGTCTGCGACGACCTGGACTTCCGGCCGGGCGCCTACGGTGCGGTGACCGCGGTGACCGAGGTCTTCGCCGACGCCCCCGTCCACCACAACGGCGCGGCGTGGATCCTCGTGGGCAGACGGGCGCGTCCCGTACCTCCCGAGGCGGTACTCCACTGGAGCGTCCGGCTGCGCCGGGAACGCGACCCCGGCTACCGACCGGACCTGGCCGGACGCGAACGCTGGGCCGACCCCGACTGGTTCAAACCAGCTCGCACATAGGGGGCTAATGGGTTTCTAAGGGTCATCCTCCTCCCGGGGAAGTAGTGGATTCTGCCCCGAGTCGTGCTGCGGAGGCATGGCAGGTGCCTCCGTGGGCACGATGTGCCGAAATGGCGCGCGGACCAGGCTGGTTCACGTCAGCCAGCCGGTCCGAGGAGGGCGTCATGAACCGTCAGACCCGCGTCCGTGTCAACCGCAGGCCCGCCACGCCCCGCGACACCACCATCGACCGCAGGACGCCTTCGGGGCGGATCCTGCCGTACTGACACCGCACGCGGACTCACCAGGCTTCGGGGGAGTGACAGCCGTCCATCCGGGTACGCGGGCTGACGTAGAGGGAGCCGGTGGGGCAGGAGAGGCGGTGGTGAGCATGCACGTCGACGGGAGTGGTCGGCAGTGACCCCCGACGACGGCGCCGGTCTCGCCCCCTTCGTGCACCCCGCGCTCCTCTACGGCGACGAGCGCGAGTACCTCGCGGGCACCGTCCCCTTCGTCCGGGACGCCCTCGCGGCCGGCGAACCCGTCGCCGTGGCCGTGCCCGCGGAGCGACTCCGGCTGGTCCGGGAGGCGCTGGGCGACGACGCCTTGGCCGTGCGGTTCCTGGACATGCGGGAGGCCGGGCGCAACCCCGGCCGGATCATCCCCGCGGTGCTGCGCGCCTTCGCCGACGCCCAGCCGCCCGGCACCCGCGTGAGCATCATCGGCGAGCCGATCTGGGCCGGCCGCACACCCGCCGAATACCCGGCCTGCGTCCAGCACGAGGCACTGATCAACGCGGCCTTCCGCGGCCGGAGAGCGACCATCCTGTGCCCGTACGACATCCGGCACCTCGACCCGCGGGTCGTCGCGGACGCCTACGCCACCCACCCCACCCTCGTCCGGGCCGACTCCGGGCGGCAGGAGGACAGCGGGGCCTACGCGCCCGCGGAGGTCGTGGCCCGCTACAACGAACCGCTGCCGCCGGTGCCGGACGTGCCGCCCGTCCTGTCCTTCCGTTTCGACGCCGACTCGGTCTCCGAGGCCCGGCACCTCGCTGTCGACGAGGGCGTGCGCCTCGGTCTTCCGTACGACCGGGTCGAGGACCTGGCGCTGGCCACCGCCGAGCTGGTCACCAACAGCGTGGTGCACGGTGGGGGTTCGGGGGCGCTGGGGGTGTGGGGCGAGGGCGGGTACGTGGTGTGCGACGTGCGGGATCGGGGTCACCTCAGTGACCCGCTGGCCGGGCGTCGGCCCGTTCCCCGCGACCAGCGCGGCGGGCGTGGGCTTCTCATGGTCAATCTCGTCGCGGACCTTGTGCGGGTGCACACCGGGCCGGGTGGTACCACTGTGCGGTGCTGGTTTGCCCGGTGATTTCGGCTGCGGCGCGACACAGCCCCGTGCCCCTTACGGGGCTGCCGAACCGTAGCGGACTTCGCACCGGTCGGCCGGGACCGACGTAGCGTGAACGTATGCGCGTGCTGGTCGTCGAGGACGAGGAGCGGTTCGCGGCCGGGCTCAGGGACGGGCTGGAGGCCGAGGGCTTCGCGGTGGACGTCGCGCCCGACGGCGTGGACGGGCTGTGGCTGGCCCGGGAGAACGCCTACGACGCGATCGTCCTCGACATCATGCTGCCGCGCCTCAACGGCTACCGGGTCTGCCGGGCGCTGCGCGGCGAGGGCGACTGGACTCCGATCCTCATGCTCACCGCCAAGGAGGGCGAGTGGGACGAGATCGAGGGCCTCGACACCGGCGCCGACGACTATCTGACCAAACCGGTCTCGTACGGAGTGCTCCTCGCCCGGCTGCGGGCGCTGCTGCGCCGCAAGGCACGGGAGCGGCCCGCCGTGCTCGCCGCCGGTGATCTGCAGCTCGACCCCGCGACTCGCATCGTGAGCCGGGCCGGGCGCGGCATCGAGGTCACCGCGCGCGAGTTCGCGGTGCTGGAGTTCCTGCTGCGCCGCGCCGGTGAGGCGGTGACCAAGCGGACCATCCTCGACCACGTCTGGGGCGACGACTTCGAGGGCGATCCGAACATCGTCGAGGTGTATGTACGACGGCTGCGCAACAAGCTCGACCGGCCCTTCGGGCGGCGGTCGCTGCTGACGATGCGGGGGCACGGGTATCGGCTGGTGCCCGATGACGGGTGAGCGGCGGCAGCAGCGGCGGCTGCGGGCCGTGCGCGTGCGGGCCACGCTCGTCGCCGTGCTGGCCGTGGCGATCGCCCTGGTCGCGGGCGGTACGGCGCTGGTCCTCGGGCTGCGCTCCGAACTCTCGGGCGACGTACGGGACGCCGCCCGCGCCCGGGCGCAGCAGGTGGCCCGGGTGATCGACGCGGGACGCGGGGTGCCCGCGGCGACCGTGACCGATCCCGCCGAGGAGTTCCTGCAGGTCGTGGACGGGGCGGGCGGGGTGGTGGCCGCCAGCAGCAATGTCGCGGGCCGGCCGGCGCTGGCCCGGCTGAAGCCCGGCGCGAGCGCGTCCGTCCGTACCCCGCTCGACGAGGACCCCTTCCTCGTCGTCGCCGTCGGCGCCCGGGACGGCGACCGGAAGCTCGTCGTCCTCGACGGCCGGGCGCCCGCCGGGGTCGCCGAGGCCACCTCGACGGTCACCCGGCTGCTGCTCATCGGCCTGCCCGTGCTGCTGGTGCTCGCGGCCGCCGCGACCTGGGCCGCCGTGGGCCTGTCGCTGCGCCGGGTGGCCCGCGCGGAGGCGGCCCAGCGCCGCTTCGTCTCCGACGCCTCGCACGAACTGCGCTCGCCCGTCGCCGCCGTCCGCCAGCACACCGAGGTCGCCCTCGCCCACCCGGAGCGGGCCGATGCGCAGGCGCTTGCGGGGACCGTGCACGAGGAGGCCGTACGCATGCAGCGCCTCGTCGACGACCTGCTGCTGCTCGCCCGCGCCGACGAGGGCGCACCGGCCGCCCCCAGACAGCCCGTGGACCTCGACGACCTCGTCCTGGAGGAGCTGCGGCGGCTGCGCTCGACGACCGGTCTGCGCATCGACGGCACCGCGGTGGGCGCCGCCCGGGTGTCCGGCGACGAGGACGCGCTGCGCCGCCTGGTGCGCAACCTCGGGGAGAACGCGGCACGTCACGCACGCACGCGCGTGGCGTTCACGCTGGCCGACCCGGGCGACGGGCGGGTGCGGCTGGTCGTCGAGGACGACGGCCCCGGGATTGCGGCCGCCGACCGGGCCCGGGTCTTCGAGCGGTTCGTACGGCTCGACGCGTCCCGTTCGCGCGAGGCGGGCGGCGCCGGGCTGGGCCTCGCGATCGTCGCCGAGGTGGCGGCGGCGCACGGCGGGAGCGTCCGGGTGGAGGACGGGGCACGGTTTGTGGTGACCCTGCCGTCGGGGGAGCGGAACTGAACGCTCCGTCAGGTGTGTTCAGCCTCCGTTCAGCGGTGCGGCGGGACGCTGGCCGGCATGAGGAACAAGACCATCTGGCCCGTTCTGGGAGCCGCCGTGCTGCTGGCCGGCGCGTGCTCCGGGAACCAGGCGCACCACGGCGACTGCGTCCACGTCGTCGACGAGAGCACCGGGCGCACGGCTGCGTCCTGCCTCCCGCTCGCACCGAAGAGCGACCGCGTCGACCTCGCGCAACCGCGCTTCACCCACTCCGCCCGCATCACCAACCCCCTCCACCCCACCTCCCGGGTCACCCAGACGATCTACGGCGGCCAGGAGTCCGGCAAACCCTTCCGCACCGAGGTCACCCTCCTCCCCGGCACCAGGACCATCACCTGGGGCGACCGCACCATCCACGCCGTGACCTCGCAGTACGTCGCCTTCTCCGCGGGCCGTGTCGAAGAGGTCGCCGACGACTGGTACGCCCAGGCGGACGACGGCTCCGTCTGGTACCTCGGCGAGAACGTGTTCAACTACGACCACGGCGTCGTCGCCGACACGGAGGGCACCTGGCAGGCGGGCCACCGGCACGCCCCCGGCGCGATGATCATGCCCGCACACCCGCACAAGGGCGACGTCTACCGCACCGAGAACGACCCCGGCGTCGTCTTCGAGCAGGTCACGGTCCGGGCCGTCGGCCAGACCGTCGACGGGCCGTACGGGAGGATCAGGAACGCGATCACCGTGCACGAACTGCACATGGACGGCACCACCGAGGACAAGGTCTTCGCCCCCGGGTACGGCGAGTTCTCCACCGGCTCGGCGGGCGGCGACCTGGAGGCGGTGTCGCTCGCCGTACCGACGGACGCGCAGCGGGCACCCGTCCCGGCCGGGCTGGCCACGCTCGACAAGGCGGTCCGCACGGCCCACGCCGACCCCGCACCCGCGACGGTCCGCGCGGTGCGCGAGGCCTGGGACGCCTACCGCGCCTCCGAGGCCGTACCGGCGCTGCTCGCGCGGCAGATGGCACGCGACCTGGGCACCTGGCGCAAGGCACCGCAGGACCGCGCGGCCGCGCTGCGGGCCGAGCAGAACACGACGGATCTGCTGCTGCGCCACGAGCCGCTCGGGGCCGTCGACCGGGCCCGTCTCGACATGTGGGCACGGCAGTTGGGGATCGACGCACGGGCTCGTGACGCGGGCTCCGTCGCCGGGGACGTGACCAGCCTCGAACTCGTACGCCGGCGGGGTGACACACCCGGGTCGGCAGCTCTCACGGCCGACCTGAAGAAGGCCAGGGAGGCGGCGGACCGCAAGGACACGGCGGAGGCGGCCACGATCGCACGACAACTGACCCGGGACATCGCGGTGTTGAGGTGACCTCCTCGGCGTCGGTCCGGGCTCACATGACGGTCGGGCCGAGCACCAGGGGCTCGATCCTGCCCTCCAGCATGTAGCCCAGGCCCTGGACGGCACACACGTCGGGCCGTTCGGCGATGTGCACCGGCATGCCGGTGGCCTGCCGCACCATCTCGTCCAGGCCCGGCAGCAGCGCGCTGCCGCCCACCAGCATGATCCCGCGGTCGGCGAGGTCGGCGACCAGATCGGGCGGGCACTCCCGCAGCACCCGGCCGATGACGTCGACCACGGCGGTCAGCGGGGTCTCGATCGCCTCACGCACGGCGGCGGTGTCGACCTGCACCGAACGGACGAGACCGGTGACCACGTCCCGCCCCCGGATCACGGTGGACTTCGGACCCTGGGCGGTGAGCCCTATGTCGGAGAGGGCGATGTGCAGGGGGCGTACGGACTGGCTGGGAAGCATCAACTCGTGCTGGTGGCGCAGGTGCTGGACGATCGCGTGGTCGACGGCGTCGCCGCCGACGGGAATGCGCTCGGAACTCACGGTCGAGCCGAGCGAGAGCACGGCCACCTGGGTGGTCGCGGTCCCGCAGGCCATGATCATGGTGGCCTCGGGCTGCTGCACGGGCAGCCCGCACCCCACGGCGGCGGCGATGAGCGTGTCGACGAGCTCCACGCGCCGGGCGCCGAGCCCGACGAGCGTCTCTACGGCCGCCCGCCGGGCCAGCGGGTCGGCCTCGTGCGGGGTGCAGGCAGCCGCCCGCAGGAAGGGCTTGCGGCGCAGGGCCCGGCGCAGCCTGTCGCCGAGCAGGCCCCGGAGCATGCGCTGCGCCATCTCGATGTCGACGACGGTGCCGCCGGACACCGGGCGCACCACACGGATGTGCGCCGGGGTACGGCCCCGCATCCGCTCGGCGAAGTCACCCACGGCGATGAGGGCACCGCTACGGGTGTTCACGGCGGCGACGGACGGCTGGTCGACGACGAGGCCGACGCCCCTGACGTAGACACGGGTCCGGGCCGCCCCCAGGTCGACGGCGAAATGGCAGCGCCGCAACTGCTCCAGACGTGCGGTCATGCAGGGTCCTCCAGAGAAACGCAGACCGTGGGGCCGCCGGGCAGCGGGTCCCAATGGCATCGTGCGGTGCAGGAGGCCGGCGGCGCTTTTTTTGGGGGGCCGGTCGGGGTGCTGCTGAATGGGGGTTCTGCGGTTTACGTTCGACGCTCTCGTCGTCGCAAGGACGTCAGCTGAATCGAGCACGCCACCGACAGACCCGGCACCGGCCAGTGGCGCAGTGCCTCGCGTACGGCGCGACGGGCTGCCCCGGCGCGCGTGAGCGGGTAGCGGCCGGAGACGCGGCGCGCTTCCTCCGTGAAGTGGGCGAGGAGGCGTTCGGAAATGTTGTTCATCCCGCCGTGGACAAACGCGACCGGGTCGTCGACGTGCCAGGCCAATTCGGCCCAGGCGACGAAGTCGCCGACTCCGCTGCTCGGCAGGCCAAGCTCGATGGCGTCGTGCTGGACGGTGAGGTCGACCTCGTAGTAGCTCTCGGCGTCCGGCGTGCGGGTGAGGCTGACCTCGCCGCCGGGGCGGGCGTAGACGACGCTCCTCGTCATGCCGTGGGACTCAGGGAGGGGCTGTGCGGTGGGCAGAGGAAACGGGCCCAGTGCGGGAGACGCGGGAGGGGTGCCGCCGTCGGACGTACTCGGCAGATGGGGGAGGTCGTACCAGTCGGCCGTCGGGCTGTCGGTCTCGCCCAGCCCGGCACGTAGGGCGGGCGACACGTTGATGACGCCGGGCGCGCCGGATGTGTCCAGGAGTTGCCGGGCCGCCGCCCAGTCGGGCTCTTCGTCGTCGACGGCCTGGAAGCTGATGGCCATGCGGGCGCCGGGCAGTTCCACGAGCCTGGCCCGCAACTGACGCAAGGTGGCGCTGAGAAGGGGTCTCACGGCGCCGGAGTCCAGGGACACCCCGTAGCCCCTGTCCCGCCTGTGCAACTCGTAGTACGTCTCCTCCAGCCCGCTCGCCGTGATCAGCCGCAGCACGCAGCGGCCCAGTGCCGGGAGGGAGTCCTGGTCCTCGGGGCCGTCGGCGAGGTCGTAGAAAGCGACGGCCGCATACCCGGGCGGGGCCTCGGCGGGCTCCTCGTCCGGGTACAGCAGCGAAGACAGCTCCTCCGGACGGAAGCTCCCCTCCGGTGTCTCGTCCGGAGCGAACAGGCCGAAGCTGGTGTTCTGGTCCGGGCCCGGCTCGTACTCCGGTTCCTCCGCGTCTTCGAGGGTCTCGCCGAACTCCTCGCGCAGTTCCCGCCCCAGCAGGCGCAGTTCCGGATTCGTGCCGCCGGAGAGCCGGTACTCCTCGTAGGCCTCCAGAGCCTCGGCGATCCGGCCCTGGCGCTTCAGGGCGATCAGGTACAGACGGCGGAAGTCCTCGCGGGACGGGTACTCGCGGACCAGCCTGTCGAGACTGGTCGCGGCCGTCTCGAACTCGCCCAGGTCCAGGTCGAGTTCGGCACGGGTGCGGTACAGGCCGAGGCGGAGTTGAAGTAGCCGGGTGCGGGCGCTCCTGGCGGCGGGACCGGGCACGTCCGCCAGCGGATCGCCGCTGCGCCACAGGCTCAGCGCCTCGGTGATCACCTCGTACGCCTCGGTGAGGGCGTCCCCGGTGCGCAGCGCCTCGGCCCGCCACACCAGCTCGTCGCAGTGGACCAGGTCCACGTGGTCCGCGCTGGTGTGCACGGCGTAACCGTCGGGGCGGGTCGCCAGGACGCCGGGGCCCAGCACCGTCCGCAGCCGGGACGCGAGCCGGCCGAGCTCGGCCATGGCGTCTCTCGGCTCCTCGCCCCGGTTCCAGATGCCTGCCCTGAGGTCGTCGTAGGGCACCGTGTGGCCGGTCTTGAGGAGCAGCATGGCGAGCATGGCCCGCTCGTCCGGCTCCAACTCGGGAGCCGAGTGCGGGAGTGCGACGCCCAGCGGACCCAGGACGTAGTAGAAGCGCTGGTCGTACGCCGCCAGGGCGCTCGGCCGCAGCTCCGGTTCCATGAGCAACTTCATGCCCTGCTGCTGGGTCCACAGGGAGCGCGACATCAGCATGTTGAAGGCCCGTGCGTACGTCCCCCGCACTTCGAACGGCAGATTTCCCAGCCAGTCGGACTCGATGGGTGTCGTCAGCCGTGACGTGCCCGAGGCCAGTTGCAGCATGAGCTCGCACAGTGCTCGCAGGTCCTCCGCGCGCCCCGGCGGGCCCGAGGCCCGGCCCGGCTCGAAGAGGCTGATTTTCACCGTTCCGTCCGCGAGGAGCACCACCCGGGACATGTGGAGGCCGCCGTGCGTCAGGCCCGCGGCGTGGACGGCCGAGAGGGCGTCGGCCAGCTGACTGCCGACCGACACCGTCAGCGGCGCCGGCAGACGGTAACCGAAGGGCGCGGCAAGGCTGTTCAGCGGGAGGCCGTCCAAGAGCTCCATGACGACGTAGGGGACGTCGTCGTCGATACCGAAGTCGTGGACGGTGACGACGTTGCGGTGGTCCAGGTCCCGCAGTCGTGCCGCGTCCCGCAGGAAGGCCTCGCGCCAGGCCTGATCCGCCACCGGCTCGTGCAGGCGCAGCACGACGGTGCGGTTCTCCTCGGTGTCCTGCGCCTTCCACAGGGACCTGGTCGGCTTGAGCCGCTGGATCAGCCGGTAGCGGCTGCCGAGACCTTCCGGGACCGACGGTGGCACCCCGCCCTCCCCACCCAGCTGCCGCGCACTCTCCGGACGCACCGTCGCGAACGCCTCGCCGTCCACCGCCGTCGGCGTTCCGCCGGCCGCGGGTGCCGTGGCCCGGAACTCCCCGGGTGCCGCCCCGGCCCGCTCGTCGATCAACCCGCCCACCCGGGCGAGCAGTTCGGCCGTCCGGCCCCGCGCCGTCCGGGGCAGGCCGCGCAGCAGCAGATCCCGCACCCCGGGCCGGAAGGCGTACGAACCGGGTGGGCCCGGGACCGTCGTGAGCATGCCGCTCAGGATCACTTCGGCGAGGTGCTGGGGCCGCGGCCGGGGTTCGAGGGCCGCGTGCACCAGTCGCATGACCGGCAGGTCGGGGCGGCCGAGGGCGAGGTGACCGGCCAGCCGGAAGGCCTCCGCGGAGGCCGTCGCCCGGAACCGGAGGACCAGGTCCTCGGCGGAGAGGCGGGCGACGTCCGTGCGGTCGTCGTCGTCGGCCGGGAGGGGGCGGCTGAGGAGGGCGGCCGAGGCGGGGTGCTCCGTGCCTCCCGGTGTCGCGACCAGTGCCGCCCAGTTCGCCAGCCACTGCGGGCCCGGTTCCAGCACGGGAAGGGCGATGGCGCCGTCCCCCTCGTGATGGTCCGTCGGGTCGTACGGCGTGAAGGTGAGCGCGGCGGTGGGGGCCGCCGGGTGCGGGGCGGACAGCCGTCCGGGTGCCGTCGGCAGGGCGGTGTCCTGCCAGAGGTGCTCGGGCAGGGGCTGTACGACGGCCAGCGGCATCCGCCAGGCCCAGCGGCGCAGCATGCCGTACCAGCGGCTGCCCGCGGGGCCCTCCCTCCATTGCGGGCCCATGCAGTCGCTGACCAGGAGGGTGACCGTGCGGCCGTCGCGGGGGGTGTGGGAGGCGTGGTGGCGGATCGTGCCGTCGGGGGCGGCGCGGTGGAGGGCGACCGTGCGGAAGATGCCCGACTGGGCCAGTGCGGTGTGCAGTTCGTGGATCAGGGGGCGCCAGACCGGCATCGTGGGTCCGTCGTCGTAGACCAGGTTCAGGCGCAGCCAGCGCTCCTGGGCGGGGCGCATGACCGGCAGCCACCACTCGGGGGCCGCGCCCAGGCGGGCGATGCGGTCGGCGGTGGCCTGCTCGTCCAGTTCGAGGCGTACGGGGGCGTCGATACGGCGTTTGAGCGGGCGCAGGGAGCGCTGCAGGGCCAGGGGGTGACGCAGCATCGGGGGTGCGGGGGCCAGCAGGGTGGCGTGTGGCTTCGTCGCCGGTCCGGGGCCGGGCAGGTGCAGGGGGACGCGGTGGGGCCGCGACGGCGGGGTGGGGATCGGGTCGCGCCGAGGCGGGAGCGGTGGGGGCGGGGGCTCGGCGGTCCGCGTGGGGCGGGCGTCCGGGGCGGGAGGTTCCGGCGCCGCGGGCGCGGCAGCCTCGCCCGCGGGCTCCATGTGGCCGGCCAGCCAGAGGAGTTCGGCGAGTTCGAGCGGCGTCGGGCGGGTGCCGTCGGCGGCCTGGGCCAGTACGTCGGCCAGGCGGGCGAGGGGTTCCGGGGTGCCGGAGGGTTCAGAAGGCATCGCTCTGCGAGGTCTCGCCGAGGTAGGGCATGAGCTGCTCCGCCAGTTCGTCGAGGTTCTCGGCGGGCAGGTCGGAGGAGCGGGCCAGGTAGATCGCGTTCAGGAGCTGGTCGGTGGCCAGGTCGCCGCCGCCCACCCGGGACAGGAACCGGTCGATCAGCCGCTGCGCGTCCGCGTCGGGCTCCTCGTGGAAGTGGGCTCGGACGATGTCGGCGAGCCGGCTGTCGTCGGGCTGGCGCAGACGCAGGGTGACACAGCGGCGCAGGAAGGCGGGCGGGAACTCGCGTTCGCCGTTGCTGGTGAGCACGACGAAGGGGAACGCCTTGCAGCGGACCCGGCCGCGCCGGACGGTCACCCGCTCGTCGGTGCCGTCGACCATCACCTCCGCCTCGGGGGTGCGGCGGGCGGCGCGGACCAGCTCCGGGATCTCGTACTGGCCCTCCTCCAGCACGTTCAGCAGGTCGTTCGGCAGGTCGAGGTCACTCTTGTCGATCTCGTCGATGAGCAGGGCGCGGGGGCGGGCGTAGGGGAGGAGCGCGGTGCCCAGGGGGCCCAGGCGCAGATGGTCCTCGATGCCCGTCTCCTGGGTCGTGCTGTTTCGGGCCGCGTACAGGCGGGAGAGCGGGTCGTACTGGTAGAGGGCGTCGTGCAGGGTGCTGCGGCTGGTGATGTTCCAGCGCAGCACCGGGCCCAGGCGCAGCTCGCGGGCGACCGCGTAGACCAGCGAGGACTTGCCCGTGCCGGGCGGTCCGGTGACCAGCAGCGGGCGGCGCAGATACAGAGCCGCGTTGACCAGTTGGACGGTCTGCTCCGTGGCCCGGTACGTCTCGGCGCGATGCGTGCGGTCCGGGGAGGTGGCCGCTGCGTCCTCGTCCGCGTCCGGCAGGCCGAGGACCGGTCCGCCGTCGAAGGCCCGCCAGGGCGGGGGCGGCGGCAGCTCGGTGATGCCGTCGTGCGGCTCGTTGGTGCCGGTGTAGACGGGCCACAGGGGCATGGGGCTTCTCTCCGTGAGGTGCGGCGGGCGGCTCAGGCGACGGGGGAGTGGAGGCTGGCGGCGGGCTCGGGGAAGCAGCGCGGATCGTCCCAGAGGAGCTGTACGTCCCTCGCCCAGTGCCGCTCCGGGGCTTCGTCCGCTTCTGCGGTCTCGCGCAACTCCCTTATGTGGGAGGGGAGTTCTGCGGGCGGGATGCCGGTGACAAAGGCGCCGAGCTCGTCGAGGAACGCGGCACCGGTGCACGGGGCCTCGTGCCGGGAGTCGGCGCAGCCCGTCCGCGGCCACAGCAGCACCGGGACGGGCGTGTTGAGGCCGATCTCGAAGTGGTGCCGTGCGGTGGCGGGCGGGAAGCCGAAGCCGGCCAGCTCGGCGTCGTCGTCCCGCAGCCGCTTGCGCAGGCTCGGCGGATGCTCCGGGGTGCCGCACTCGACGCGGTGCAGCCGCGCCCCCGGACAGGCGTCCAGCTTCTGCCACTTCTTCGCCAGCCGGTGGCGCAGGCCACCACTGCGGTACCGGGCCCGGTCCACCACGACGAGGGGATAGGCGCAGCCCAGCGGAGTGGAGTCGTCGGCACCGCACTCCCAGTGCGCCACCGGCTCGTTGAGCCACTCGCGCGGCAGCACGAACGTGATCAGCTCGTCCGCGTCCGGGGCGAGCTGGGTGAACGCCTCGTCGATGCGCTCCTGCACGTAGGCCCGTACGGCGGTGCGCGGCAGCCGGTGCGAGCCCACCCGCCGTCGCTGTCCGCCCCGGTAGGCGGACACCTCCACGGTGACCTGGTCGGCACCCGCGCCGCTGCGGTCGATCTCGACGACGATCGGGGACCACGCGGACGCGGCGGCGACGGCCTCCGGTGCGTCGAGCAGTTCCGCGAGCCGGTCGGCGAGCCGGGTCGCCGCCTCGGGGTCGGGCACCTCCCACTGCACATACCCGGTCGCGTCCCACAGCGAGCCGAACCCGCCCTCGGGCAGCGGCGGCCCGAAAGGGCCCACGGCATCGACGTACAGCCGGTCCGGGTCGCAGTCCGTGCCCTCGGCCACCGCCCGCCGCACCAGCGTGTACAGCCGCTTCATGGCGTCCGGCCGGTGCACGGGCGTGGGGACCAGTTCGCCCAGCTCGGGCCAGTAGCGGGCCATCACCTGGGTGGGCAGCATCCGGCCCACCCGTACGTCCCTCGCGCCCGCGATCGCCGAGACCATGCCGACCACCCGGCCGTCCCCCAGCGTCACCGCCGCCCCGCTGAACCCGGCGGCCAGCGGCTGCCCGTGAGCCGTGGCGGCCTCCAGCTGCACCCACTCACCGGCGATCAGCGTGCTCGACACGGCACGGTACTGGGCGAGCGTGCCCTCGTCGTACCCGACCGGGAAGCCGTAGGCCTCCAGCAGCGGCGAGGGAACGCCGTGCTCGGTCCCCGGCGGGGCGAACACCGCGGGGGCCAGCGGCACTTCGCGCTCCAGCTCCAGTACGGCCAGGTCACCCGGGTCGGCCGCGGCGCCCTCCCAGCCGCCGTGCACCGCCACCGTGGCGGACAGCGCACCGAGCTCCTTGCGCTGCGGGAACGACACCGTCACGTCCGCCGCGCCGCTCTGCCGCACCACATGGGCGCACGTCAGCACCCGCCCAGCGGAGACGAGGAAGCCCGCGCCGACCTCGCTCCCGCACTCGACACGGGCATGCCAGGCAGCTGTGCTCATGACCGGCCGGTGTCCGCGGGAGCAGCCTGCGGCGGTTCCGGAGCGGGCCGGGACGGCTCCGGTGACCAGCTGAGCTTCACCACCAGATGCCCCTCCGCGGCGCCCTTCGCGATGACCGCGCCCGTCTCCGCGCTGAGCTTCACCCCGAACTCGAGCTCCACGGTGTCGGGCCTCAGCGAGCCGTCCCGGAACACCCTCAGCGCCGACTCGGCCGCCGCCCGCACCCCGTCCAGGGCGGCCTCGAAGGTCCGCGCGGCCTGGACGGGACTGCCACCGCGGGAGACGAGCCGGGCGCCGGTCTCGCTCTCCACGCCCTCCACGACGACCCGGGCACCGTCCTCGGTCCTGAACTCCATCAACCCGTCCATGGTGCCGCTCGCTCCCCCGTGTGCCGTGTGACCTCGCCGAACTTCATTGTTGCCGACGGTGCTTGGCGATGTCCCGGGTTCTGCGGGGACGGGTTGCCGGTCACGGCCCGACGATGCCCCGGATCACCTCCAGCTCCACCAGGTCCTGCGGCCGGATGCGCAGCTGGTCGGCCGTGGCCTCGACCTCCTCCGCCGGGCGCTTGAGGATTGCGGCGGCGAGCTCCGGAGCGATCACCGAGAAGTAACTGTCCGGCGTGGCCCAGGTGTTGCCGGGCGCGGCCAGGGCCAGTGCGCCGCCGGAGCCGCCCTCGCCGATCACCAGCGTGGTGACCGGTACGCGGGCGGCCGCCACCGCGCCGAACAGCTCCGCGATCGCGGCGCCCGCGCCCTGCCGCTCCGCCTCCGCGTCGTTGGCCGCGCCCGGGGTGTCGACCAGGGTCAGCACCGGGATGCCGAGGCGGTCGGCCAGGCGGACCAGGCGGGTGGCGGTGCGGTAGCCCGCTGGGCGGGTGGGGGTGCCGGTCTGGGCGGCGTAGGCGACGGGGCGTCCGGCGTGGTCGCCGAAGCCGCAGAGGATGCCTTCCGGGTCTGTGCCGCCGCAGCGGTCGCCGTGGATCGCTGCGCGGTGCGTGAAGTATGCCGTCAAGTACGCCTCTGCGCGGGGGCGTTGGGGTGAGCGAGCGCTCTGGACTGCGTCCCAGCCAGTTTCGGGCAGCTCCTGAGCGGCGAGGGCGAACGGGGGCGGGGCCGCTGAAGGTCGTGCAGCTTTGGGTCGTATGGCGTGTGCGGCGTTGTTGTGGCTGGTCGCGCCCTTCCCCGCGCCCCTTTGGGGCGCGGAAAGCAGGCGGAGCCACAATCCCAGCGTCTCCCGCAGCTCGCCGACAGGCACCACCGCATCCACCGACCCCGCCGCCACCTGCGCCTCCGCCGTGTACGCCGATGGGTCCGCGTCCGGGGGGCGGACGCGGGAGCCCGCGAAGCCGACCTGGGCGCCGGGCAGGGCGAGGATCACGTCTGCGCCCGCGCCGAGGGTGGCCCAGCCGCCGCCGGTTGTCGGGTCCCGAAGGACTGCGATCTGGGGGAGGCCGGCCTCCCGCGTGAGGGCCGACTGGTGGGCCACGCGCTGGAGTTGGGTGAGGGCGAGCATGCCCTCCTGCATACGGCTGCCGCCCGTGGCGACCAGCGGGACGACCGGGAGGCGGTGCGCACGGGCGTGGCCGTAGGCGGCCTCCAGACGGTCGCCGGTCCGTTCGCCGAGCGAGCCGCCGAGGAAGCCGAACTCGAAGGCGATCAGTACGGCCCGGGTGCCCGCGACGCTCGCGGTGCCGCACACGACCGACTCCGTCTCGCCGGTGCGTTCGGACGCGCGGGCGCGCGAGGCGTCGTAGCCCCGCCAGGCGAGGGGGCCGTCGGGGCGGGAGTCCCTTGCCGGGTACGGGAGTTCGGTGAAGGTCGAGGCGTCGGTGACCAGCGCGAGGATCTCGCGGGCGGAGAGGCGGGGCTCAGGCACGGTGCAGCGCCCGCTTCATGATCTTCCCCATGTCGTTGCGGGGGAGGCTCTCCAGGTAGTGGACCACGCGCGGACGCTTGTGCGGGGCGAGGCGGCCCGCGACATGGTCCGCCAACTCCTCGGCAGCGGGAGGTGATTGGGGGTCCACCGGCACCACCCATGCCACGATCCGCTCACCCAGATCCGCATCCGGCTCCCCGGTGACCGCAGCCTCCCGCACCCCCGCATGCTCCAGCAGCGCGTTCTCGATCTCACCGGCCCCGATCTTGTAACCCCCGCTCTTGATCAGGTCGGTGGCCTTGCGGCCGACGATCCGCACATAGCCGTCGGCCTCGCGGACGGCCATGTCGCCCGTCCGGAAGAACCCGTCGGCGGTGAACGCGGCGGCCGTGGCGTCGGGCCGGTTCAGGTACTCGGTGAACAGGTTCGGGCCGCGCACCTGGATCTCGCCGACGGTCTCGCCGTCGTACGAGGTGATCGCCGTCCCGTCCTCCTCCACGAGCCGCAGCTCGACACCCGGCAGCGGCACGCCCACCGTGCCCGCGCGCGGCTCGCCGTCCGCCCGCACGCTGGTGTTCATGAGGGTCTCCGTCATGCCGTACCGCTCGATGACCCGCCGTCCGGTGGCGGCCGCGATGCGCTCGTGGTCGTGGACCGGGAGCGCGGCGGAACCGGAGACCAGCAGCCGCGCCCGGCCGAGGGCCTTCGCCAACTCCGGTTCCTCGGAGAGCGCCCCAGCGATCCGGTGGTACATGGTGGGCACGCCGAACAACATGGTCGCGCCCGAGTTCAGCTCGCGCGCCACGCCCTCCGTGGTGAACCGCCCCAGGTGGCGCACGGATCCGCCGCGCCTCAGCGGGCCCAGGATGCCCAGCACCAGCCCGTGCACATGGAACAGCGGCAGCCCGTGCACGAGTACGTCGTCACCGGTCCACTGCCAGGCGTCGGCGAGCGCGTCCAGGGTGGTGGCGATCGCCCGGCGGGGCAGGACGGCACCCTTGGGCGGGCCGGTGGTGCCGGAGGTGTAGACGATCAGGGCGGGGGCCTCGTCGTCGATCAGGAGGGCGAGGGCGGTGCTTCCGGTGCCGGTCGCGTCGACGTCGATACGCTCCAAGTCCCGCACCGGGGTGGGGAGTTCGTCGCCGGGAGCCGCGAGCACCACACTGGGCGCACTGTCGGACAGGATGTGCCCGAGCTCCTTCTCGCCCGACTTCGGGTTGAGCGGTACGGCGGCCGCTCCGGCCCGCAGCGCCGCCACCACGGCCACCGCGGTCTCCAGCGCCGGCGTCGCCCAGATCGCGACCCGTCCGCCGGGCGGGAGCCGGGCCGCGAGAGCACCGGTCGCGGTGGCGAGCTCGGCGTACGTCAGGGACCGGTCGCCGAAGCGCAGAGCCACCTGCTCGCTCCGGCTCACCAGGGCGGGAAAGAGAGAGGACACGCGATGCACTCCATCCGTGAGGGCAGAACGACACCACCGTTCCTACACCAGCC
Organism: Streptomyces sp. NPDC001157; assembly: GCF_053598255.1. Taxonomy (NCBI): domain Bacteria; kingdom Bacillati; phylum Actinomycetota; class Actinomycetes; order Kitasatosporales; family Streptomycetaceae; genus Streptomyces; species Streptomyces sp. NPDC001157. Next base: position 233,077 of record NZ_JBSFJW010000003.1, on the reverse strand, counting down.
GCCCCGCCCTTGACGATCAAAAGGCCTCCCGCACCACGTCCGCCACCACGCAGCTGACGTTGTCCGGGCCCCCGGCCTCGTTCGCCGCGTCGACCAGGGCCCTTACGGCCGCGTCCGGCGTCTCGGTGGCGAGGAGCTGTCGTATGCGGGCGTCGGGGAGCACGGTCGGCAGACCGTCGGAGCAGAGCAGGTAACGGTCGCCGGGGGCGGCGTCGTGAAGGCGCAGGTCCGGGGTGGCGGCGCCGAGGGCCTTGAGGAGGAGGGTGCGCTGCGGGTGGGCCGTGGCCTCCTCCTCGGTCAGGCGGCCCTCGTCGATCAGCGACTGGACGACCGTGTGGTCGTGGGTGATACGGAAGAGTTCTCCGTCGCGCAGCAGGTAGGCGCGGGAGTCGCCGATGTGGACGAGGGCGAGGCGGGAGCCCGTCCAGAGCAGGGCGGTGAGGGTCGTGCCGTTGTCCTCGGTGCCGTCCGTGGCATCCCGGACCGCCTCGGTCGCGCCCTGCACGGCGTCCTCCAGGAGGTTGAGCACGCTGCCCGCCGACAGCTCCTCCGTGTCCAGGAACCTCAGCGCCTCGACGGCCGCGCTGCTCGCGGGCGCACCGGCAGGCCCGAACCCGTCGGCGACGGCGAGCAGCCGTGGGCCCGCATAGGCAGTGTCCTGGTTGGCGGGCCGGACCCGGCCGCGGTCGGAGTGGGCGAAGTACCGCAGCTCCAGCATGATGGTGTCCTTCCTCGGCTGTTCCTGTTCCGTCAGGTGATCCACGAGGAACGCGGCGAGATCCCGCCGTACCGCCGTCTCGGCCTCCACCCGCGCCCAGTACGCGCGGATCTCCCCGGCGGCGGCCGCCGGTTCGAGGGCGCACACCTCCCGGATCCGGGCCAGCGGCATGCCCAGCCGCCGCAGCCACGCCACCAGCCGGGCCTGCTCCAGCTGCCGGGCGGCGTAGTAGCGGTAGCCGGTGTGCGGGTCGACCCGGGCGGGGCGCAGCAGCTCCAGCTCGTCGTAGAGGCGAAGAGCCTTCGGCGAGAGCCGGCAGGCCCGTGCGAAGGCACCGATCGTGAGCATGTCGCTGCGCATCCGGCAGTCAGTCCTCCCCGTGTTCCTGTCACCGATGCTGGGGCTTCACCGTGGGGGAAGGTCAATCCGGTTGCTTCGGTTGCGGAGGCCCTGGTTAGCCTGCGAAGCGATCCACCGCCGTATGACGTACGAACTGGAGTCCGCCGTGCCCCGAGTCGCACTCGCCACCTACGACCCCGGCGCGCAGCCGAGCAAGGACCGTGACCTGCCCGTACTGGTGCAGGCGCTGCGGGATGCCGGGGCCGAGGCCGTCGCCGTCCCGTGGGACGACCCGGACACCGACTGGAGCGGGTTCGACCTCGTCGTCATCCGGTCGACCTGGGACTACAGCTGGCGGGCGGAGGAATTCGTGGCGTGGGCCGAGAAGTGCGCCCAGGTCACCCGGCTGGCCAACCCGGCGGAGGTCGTGCGCTGGAACACCGACAAGCGGTACCTCGGGGACCTGGCGGAGGCGGGAGTCCCCGTCGTCCCCACCCGGTACCTCGCACCCGGCGACGCCCCCGGCCTCCAGGACGACCACGAGTACGTCATCAAGCCGACCTCGGGCGCGGGCGCCCGGTACGCCGCCCGTTACACGCCGGACGACCACGACACGGCGGTACGGCACCTGGCGCGCATGCACGAGGAGGGGCTGACCGCGATGGTCCAGCCCTATCTGTCCGGCATCGACGTCAGCGGCGAGCGGGCCCTGCAGTTCTTCGGCGGCCGCTTCCTGCACGCCAGCCGCAAGGGCGCCGTACTGGCGCCGGGCACGGCTTACGACGACGACAAGGTGGCCCACCCGGACCTGGTGCCATGGGCCCCGAGTCCGGCCGAACTGGCCGTCGCGGAGCGGGCGTTGGCCGCCGTACCGGATGCTCCGGAGTTGCTGTACGCGCGCGTGGACCTCGTCGACGGGGAGGACGGGGAACCGCGGCTGATGGAGCTGGAGCTGGTCGAGCCGAATCTGTTCCTCGATCTGCATCCCGGGTCGGTATCCGCCGTGGTGGGGGCGATCCTTGCGGAGGTCGGCTGCTAGATCCGCTGAGAGCCCGCTGAGACAAGGACAGCAGTAACCGATCCGGTAACCGTTCCCCGGCTGTCGGCGTAAGCTCCGACAGCCGGGGAACAGCCGCCTGGGTTGGAACTGCACATTCCTGCCGAGGATCTCCAGAGGGAACTCTGTGGAGACGACGGCGCGGGGGGTGGAGTGTCCGGAACCGGGCTGTCCGAGGTAGAGCAATCGGTGTGGGATGCGTTCCCTGCCGGACGACAGGTCGATCTGCGTCATCACGTCGCGGACCCCCCGCCTGTCTCCAGTGCAGTCGTCCGGGCGGAAGTCCTTGTTCGTCTCTTGCTAGGTGAGTGTGAGTCAAGGCCGGGGTGCGTGCCTGCGCTTCGGCTGCGCGGCGCGACTGTCACGGGAGTTCTGGACTTGTCGGGCTGCGACCTCCAGTATGCCTTGGTCGCCCAGGACTGCACGTTTGACCAGCAGCCGGTACTGGAAGCCGCGTCCACCGGACTCATCGATCTCAGTGGTTCAGCGTTTCCAGGGCTGCTCCTGCAAGACGCGCGCGTGGACGGGTTTCTACGGCTCACGGGCTGCCGCAGCAGCCGGCCGGTCCGGCTCACCCGCGCCCACGTGGTCGGGACGGTGGACCTGACTGGCCTGAGTACTGGCGGTGCTCCCGCTCTGCATGGCGACAGCCTCGTCGTGGAGCGTGATCTGCTGTGCCGCGATGCAACCATCGATGGAGAGGTACTGCTGTGGAGCGCGCGAGTCGGCGGAACCCTGGTCCTGGAAGGCGCCAGCATCACCCACCGCGCGGGTGCGACCCTCAACGGCGACGGGCTCGTCGTGGAGGGAGGACTCTTCGGTGGGGCGTCCCTTCCAGCGCGTGGACGCCCGCTGGTCTCCGAGGGCGAACTTCGGTTGCAAGACGCGAAAATATCCCGCTGCTGCAGGCTGTCGGGCGCGAGGCTTCGCAACGGGAGCGGCACTGCATTCAACGCCGAACGCCTGCACGTGGATGGTCCTCTCGCCCTGGACGCGGGATTCACGGCTGAGGGCTCGGTCGTTTTGACGGGGGCCAGTGTGCAGGGCCCGCTTTTGCTGCAGGGCGCAACCCTTGACGGTGCCGGCGAGCGCGCTCTGGATGCCTCCCTCGCCCGCATCAGTGGCGACCTTGCTGCCGGCTCCGGTTTCACTGCGACCGGGCAGCTGATGCTGGAGGAGACGCACGTGGACGGATCCGTCGTTCTCGCCGGCGCACAGTTGTACCACCCACATGGTGAGACCCTTTCGGCGCGACGGCTGCACGTGCTCGGGCGCATTGGCGGGGAAGGGCTGGTCTCCACCGGGCAGATTGTGCTCACCGATGCGCGCGTGGGCGCCAGTGTGGAACTCCCGGACGCTCGCCTGACGAACCCATCGGGCAACACCCTCACGGCCTGGGGGCTCTCCGTCGGCGGCACGCTCGACTGCTGCAACGGGTTCCTCTCCGATGGCCACATATCCCTGACCAACAGCCGCATCCACAGCGACCTGTGTCTTGAGGGAACAACCATCGACGGAGCGCTCACGCTGAACAGGATCACCGCAGGTTCACTCAGGACCAATCACAGCACGCAGCTCCACGGCCTGGTCGATCTCCGGCATGCACGCATTGGCGTCCTCGCGGACCTCCCGGCGCGCTGGCCCCAGGTCCTCCTCCTGGACGGCCTCACCTACGACCATCTGAAGGTCACTCACCCGGTGGGGGAGCGGCTGGCCTGGCTGGCCAGAGAGCGCGCCGGTTACCTGCCCCAACCCTACGAGCAGCTCGCCGCCGCCTACATCCGGCAAGGCCTCGATGATGCGGCGCGAGATGTGCTCCTGGCCAAGTACCGCAGGCGACAGGCGATACAGCCGGCCGCCTTGCGCTGGTGGGGTCTGCTGCAGGACTGGACGGTCGGCTACGGATACCGGCCTCTGCGGGCCGCAGGATGGCTGCTCTTGTTGCTACTCACTGGGACGTGGGCGTTTGCCGTACACCATCCGCTCGCGGTGAAGCCGGTCGAAGCACCGCCGTTCAACCCACTCTTGTACACGCTGGACCTGCTGTTGCCCGTGGTGGGCTTCGGCCAGCAGCAGGCCTTCAACCCGCACGGCTGGCAGCAGTGGCTGGCCGCAGTGCTCATCGCCGCCGGCTGGATCCTCGCCACGACCATCGCTGCCGGACTCACCCGCACGCTGGCCCGGCGCTGACCCGCCAATGCTCCGCCGGCCAACCTACGCGGTCTCCCCGCCAACTCAGTTCCGATGACGAGGACTTCGTCATCGCTACGGCCACCACCCGCTCGACCGAACTCGGCCGGCCTTTCACCCGGTGGTGCCCAGCCCGAGCCACTTCTTGATGCGCTGGAAGGGGACACCGTGACGGGCGAACAGGCCGCGTAACGCCTCGCGGCCAATGCGGATCACCCGGACGTCCCTTCAAGACCGCAGCGTGACCACACCTCCCGCCCAATGCGCAGCTCCTCGTGAAAGGCTGGGAGGATGATTAGCGGACCGTCTGAGAACCCGGAACTCTGATGTCGTGCAGGTCGGACAGCGGGTCTCATGCGAGTTCCTCCAGTTCGACACATGGAACCTGGAGGCCAGACTGTCCTTGCGAGCGACGCAGCCGGACCCCTTCGAAGCATTCGCCGACGGCACCGCGGTGCGGCAGAAACTGCACGGACAGGTCACCAAGCTAGTCCCGTTCGGCGTCTTCGTTCAGGTCGCCGACGGAATCGAGGGACTGGTCCACCTGCGAGAGCTCACCCGGATGCCCGTGCAAAATCCGGCGGAAGTCGTCCAGGTCGGCGACGAGGTCACGGTCGTCGTCACCGGGATCGACCGAGAGCGACGCAGGCTGGCCCTCTCCCGACGGCAAGGCCCATCGGAACACCAGTAACTCCTCCTCGTCCCATGGCGATTCCCTAGGGAAGAGCGGCTGCCGTCTTGGGCGCGGCCGCCAGCCGCAGGCCGACCTCCACGAGGGTCCAGCCCAGGCGGGTGCGGAGGTCGCGGCGGTGGCGGGCTGCGGCGGAGAGGCGGTATGCGTCGGCTTCGGCACGGAGTTCGGCGGCGCGGGCGTGGTGCAGGACCAGGTGGGTCTGGGGGTGCATCGGGCTGCTGCCTTTCATTCCGTGGTGAGGGGGAACGCGTGCGTGTGGATGCGTACCTGGGCGGTGTCGGCGTCGTCCTCGTCTGCGGCCCGATCGCGGTAGGTGTCGACGAGCGCGTGCATCTTCTCGACGAGTTCCCGGGTGAGTTCGGGCGTCAGCCGCAGTGTCGCGCTGCTCATGTCCCAGGTGCGGTTCCACTCCTGCGGCCATGCCTGGCGGTTGCCGAGCCAGGTCGACAGGTCTCTGGTCTGAGCGGTGGCGACCTCGTGGAGGTACAGGTCGGCGGCCCCGCGAACGTCCGGGTTGGTATCCGTGAGCAGCGCGTCGTCGAAGCGCAGCCCCTTGTGGACCGCCCTCCACCACCGCTCCCGTCCTTTGCCGCGCTCGGGGGCGTCCTCAATGAAGCCGTGGGCCGCGAGCTGCCGCAGGTGGTAGCTGGTGGCGCCGCTTGACTCGCCGAGTTTTTCGGCGAGTTGGGACGCGGTGGCCGGACCGCCGAAGCGCAGGGCGTCCAGCAGCTGCATGCGCAGGGGGTGTGCGAGCCCGCGCAGGGAGCGGGCGTCGAGACTGCGGACCTGTGGGTCCTGGGGCTCGTTCATGCGTACAAAGGTAGCCTTGCAAAGGATCTGTTGCAACGTATTCTTTGCAACGGATCCTTTGCAAGGCGGCTAAAGCCTTCCGGTAACCCAGCCCGGTTGATCCACCACGTCCGCGGCCAGCAGGTCGGCAGCCGCAGACGCTCACAGCGGCGCGCAGATCACCGCCCTCGGCCGGACGGCAGGCTCCTCCGCTGTCAGAGCCTCGCTACGGTGGGGCACATGAAGCTCTCGCCGCTCGTCGCCCGGGAACGCTTTGCCGCATCCCCCGTCGCCAGGCTGGCGACAGCCGACGCCCACGGGGTGCCCCACGCGGTCCCCATCACTTTCGTCGTCCTGAGCGACGTCCTCTATTTCGCGGTCGACCACAAGCCCAAGAGCACGTGGGATCTGCGGAGGTTGCGCAACATTCGGGAGAACCCGTCGGTGACCGTGCTCGTGGACCACTACGACAAGGACTGGTCGATGCTGTGGTGGGCTCGCGCCGACGGCCGTGGCGAAGTGCTGGAGGACGGGCAGGAGCCGCGCCGCGCGGTGGAGTTGCTATGCGGCAAGTACGAGCAGTACAAGGAGTCCCCTCCCAAGGGCCCCGCAGTCGCCATTCGGGTCGAGCGGTGGAGCGGATGGTCTTTCGCCTAACCTTGCCGTCGCTTTCGGGTTACGCGCCCGCCCGACTTCCCCGTAAGGCAAGACGGGTGGGTGGGGCCCATACGCCCCACCCGGCCTCGGCCCCCGTTGCGGGGACGGCAACGCAAGCCCTGACCGGCCATTCGCCGTCCGTTCGGGGCGCTGGTCATTCGTCGATCGCCGTCCGTTGCAACAGCCCCCAAGTGAACTCGGCGACCACCCGCCGCTGTACGCCTTCCCCGTCCGGCGCCGTGAACGCCAGCCCCCACCGCGTGGGCGCCGTGCCCTCCAGCGGCCGGGCGGGCGCGAAGGCGCGGGCGGCCTCGTCGACCGTGCAGGACCAGGGGGTGAGGTCGTCGAGGGTCTTCAGAACCGGTCCTTCGGCTCCGGGAGCGCGGACCAGCCATTCGTTCCAGACGGCGCCGTTCGGGGCGAGGAGGACCTCGAAGCGCAGGTCCGGCCAGAGCGGAACGGGCCAGAGCAGGGCTTCGCAGTCCAGGTCGCCGATCTTTCGGGTGGTCGTCGATTCGGGGGCGCCCAGGATCGAGCGGTAGCGGGAGGCTGCGGCGCGGGAACGTGGCGAGTGCAGCATCGCCTGCCAGCGTTTGTTGGCCTCCCTCATGTCGGCGATCGAGACGCCCAGCTCGCGGCGGGCGTCCTCCACCAGGTCCGGGGTGTGGTCGGCCATGCGGCGCAGCAGGACCAGCTGGAAGTCGAGGGGGGTGAACGGGCTAGCGGGGCGCTTTCCGGAGGGCATGGGCACCATGGTTGCTCACGCCACTGACACCGGGCCGGCGGCCGTCCGGGAGGAACAGGACCGAGTTGACGTAGCGGGTGTGCCTGCGGAAGGGCAGGACACGGCCCAGCAGGCCCTGGGCGACAACGTGCGAGGTGCTCGTCTGGTGGGCCTCCAAGGGGAACTTCGCGAGCGGCACCCAGGCCGAGCCGGGCAGCACCCAGCCGTCGTAGCGGAGCAGGGACAGATAGGTGACGACGGGGGCGATCGGCTGGATCCGGGACTCCAGTTCCACGAAGAGGGCCGGGCGGTCCCGGGCCAGCAGGCCCGTGGCACCGCGCAGGACCGCGAGCTCGTTGCCGTCCACGTCGATCTTGATGAAGTCGACGTCCCGCAGGCCGAGTTCGTCGAGGGTGACGCAGGGGACGTGCAGGGCCCGGGCGTGGATGTCGCGGCGGACCAGCGAGGACACGCCCCGGTCGCCCGCGTCGTCCGGTGGGAACCACAGACGGGCGGTGCCGGGCCGGTCCGAGGCGGCGGCCTGGACGACACGGACGTTCGGCGGGGCGGTGGAGGTGAGCAGGCGGGCCAGATGGGGGACCGGTTCGACGGTCACCACCTGGCGGGCGCGGGGAGCCAGGCGCCGGGTCCATGGCCCGTACCAGCCGCCGACGTCCACGGCGGTGCCGCAGCCCGGCGGGCACAGGTCCGCCAGCCGGGCCAGCTCGGGCTCGAAGCGGGGGTAGACCGCCCGGGCGGCGGCGGCCACCAAGCGGAGGGGGAGGAGCGGGGCCAGCCGGGCGGCCAGGGTGCGGGGCGGGGTCACGGTCACTGGGCCATCCGCTTGAGCAAGGCCTCGTGCTCGTCGTCCGTCACCTGTTCCCCGGACGACGGCAGCAGCTGCGGGATGCCGTCGACGATCGGGTAACGGCGGTGCAGGCGCGGGTTGTACAGGGACTCCGGGACGGTCGGGCCGTCCGGCCTGACGAGGTGCAGCGGCCCCTTGTCGAGCGGGCACGCCAGGATCCGCAGCAGCGGGTCGTCGGGGTTCATGGAGGGGTCAACTCCTTGGTGGCGACGGGGGGTTGGGGAGGATCTTGGGGTGCGTGCCGGTCGTGCTTGGGCATGGCCAGCAGGACGGAGACGGCGAGGACCGTGCCCGCCAGCCGCAGGGAGAGCCGCAGCGGGTCGTGCGGGAGCGCCTCGCCGAAGGAGAGGGTGCCGAGTACGGCCGTGTAGAGGCAGGTCACCGTCGTGCACACCGGCACGATCAGCGAGGCCCGGCAGCGCTGCAGCGCGGCCTGCGACATCACCAGTCCGAACGCGCCGGTGAAGAGGAGGAGATACGGGTACGGGGACTTGAGCAGGTCGACCACCGCACCACCCAGCCCGCTCGAGGTCAGGTAGCTCGACACGCCCTTGATGGCGAGCGAGCTGACCCCGTACAGCAGGCCGACGGCCACCCCGTACTCCACGCCTGTGGTCGGCGCCCGGTGGCGGTGCTTGGTCCTGCGCTCGGCGGCCCCGTAGAGCCACACCCCACCCGCCAGCGACGGCACGCACACCAGCAGGATCAGCTGGTACGGGGCGCTGCGGCTGACCGTGTCCGAGCCCTCCTTGAGGGAGAGCACGACCATCAGCAGCGCGGCGAGGATCGCGCCGAGCGCGTACCGTTCCCGTCCGGTCGTCTCCTCGCCCAGCAGCCGGGCGGAGAGCAGGACGAGGAGTACCAGACCGGAGACGAAGATGCCCTGGGCGGCGGCGATCGGCAGCGTCCGGTACACGACGAGCTGTGCGCCGAAACCGGAGGCGAGGGCGAGGGAACCACCGATCCACAGGGGGCTGCCCAGCACCAGTCCGATCAGCCGTACGGGGTTGCGGATCGTCACCTCGGGGAGCGAGGTGAGCGCCCGTTTCTCCAGGACGAAACCGAGGCTGTACAGGGTGTTCGCCATCAGGGCCGCGGCCACTCCCCACCACATGACGTGCCCCCTCTACGTCTTTGTCCTGCGGGCGTGCAGGAGAAGGATCGAGGCGAGCGAGGGTCTGGAGCAGGCCAGCCGGTCGAGGGGACGGAGGGGGCGGGGTACGCCGTGGAACGGGGCGCCCTTGACATCCACGATCTCGAAGCCGGACGCGGCGACGAACTCCCGCAGCGCACGGGCGGTGTACAGCCGCAGGTGTCCGACCACCTCCGTTCCCGGTCGGCCGTGGATCGCCCGCAGACTGACCTCGGAGAAGACGGGCTGTACGCCCGCCAGCAGCAGGGCGCGGTTGTACCAGGCGGCCAGGTTCGGGGTGGAGAGCATCAGATGGCCGCCCGGACGCAGGACACGGCGGATCTCGTCGAGGGCGGCATCCGGGTCGACGAGGTGCTCGATCACCTCGCTGAACAGCACCGCGTCGGCGGAGGCGGCCTTGAACGGGAGCCCGCCGTCGGTGAGTTCGCCGCGGATGGCGTACGACAGGTGGGTGCGGGCCCGTTTCAGGGCGTCCTGGGACCAGTCGACGCCGATGATGCGGTGGCCGGTCAGGAGCGGTGCCGCGGTGGCGGCCGCGGTGCCGTCGCCGCAGCCGATGTCGAGGATGGTGCGGGGCGTGCCCGTGGCCGCCGGGCCGAGGGCGGCGGCCAGCATGCGGGCCTGGCGGAGGCTGCGGGGGGTGCCGGAGGCGACCGGGACGGCGGGGTCCTCGTAGAAGTCACGCAGGTCGGGGCGGTGCACGGGGGCGGTGGTCGCGTTCACGGGGTCACCTCCGTGGAGTGCAGATAGTGCTCGAACAGATCGCGGAGGTGGGCACCGTCGCCGTGGCTGAGCAGGGCGCGGGACCAGCGCAGGGCGAGGTGGAGGCGGCCCGCGGTGGAGGCGGTGGTGACGGTCAGGCCGCGGGGCATACGGGCCGGCGCGGAGAACCAGACCGCGTGCGCGCGGCCCGCCTCCTCGCCGAAGTCCAGGGGGTACGGGATGCGGCCGATGTTGCTGAGCAGTGTGGTCGACGTCCAGGGCGCGGCGGCTCTGCGCAGGCCCCGGGTGAGGGCGGCGCGCCAGGCCACGGGGGTGACGGGGGCGGTGAGGAGGGCTGCGCCGTGGCCGAGTTGGGGGCGGGGGAGGGATTTGAGGGCTCGTGTGCGGGTTGCCGTGCGGCGCAGCAGGGCGGGCATGACGGTGGGGTCGTGGGCGGCCAACTCCTCGGGGGAGAAGGGGACTTCGACCAGGCGGGTGCCATTGCCCATCGGCATGGTGGCGTCTCGGGGGCGGTCGTCCACGGGCATGGTGATGCGGAGGGGGCGGGGGTTTGCGCCGTGTTCTCTGTTCCAGTGGGCGATGGTGAGGGCTGTGGTGACCATGAGCTGGTCGTTCACCGTGTAGGGGGAGCCCTTGGGGCGGTGGGGGAGGGGGAGTTCGGTGACGAGCATGCCGTTGCCGGGGGAGGGTTCGGGGGTGCCTTGGGCCACCCTGGCGGGTGGGGACCAATTGGACGGGGTGTCGATGGGGGGCTGGGGGGTGGTGTCGGGTGTGCGGATGGGGGGTGCGGTGGGGGAGTTGTCCCTGCCGCTGTAGATCTCTGCGGCGGTGGCCAGGACTCGGAGGCAGGCGGGGCCGTCCAGTGCCGTGTGGTTGATGGTGAGGAAGAGGACGGTGCCGGTGTTTTGTGCGGCGCCGGTGTTGTGGCTGGCGGGGGGTGGGGTCGCTTGCCGGCGCTCGCCGGGTACCGCCCTCTTCGGGTCGGAAGCTGCCCTAGCGGCACGATTGCCCGCAGCTACGGCAGGTACGGCGGCCGCAGCTACGTGGGATTCGCCCACCGCGTCCGACGCCTCGCTGCCCTCAGCCGGACCCGCGTTCTCCACCACCTCCAGCCGTATCGGCGGTGACAAGGTCAGCGGTGGTGCCGTCGTCAGGGCTCGGGTTCGGGCGTCCCGTAGTGCGGAGGGGCCCGTCGGGGGGAAGGTCACCACCTCCGTGTCCGGATCCGGGGTCAGCTCCCACTCGTAGCGGCGGCGGTACCAGTGGCCGGTGGCCTCGCGCATCAGGATGCGGGGGTGGCGGCGCAGGGCCTCTGTGAAGGCCGCGCGCAGGCGGTCGCGGTCCAGGGGGCCCGGCAGGTGGACCTCGATGTGGACCGTCTCCGGTTCCTCCTCCTGGAGGCAGTGCCGGGCGACCTCGTCGACGACGGGGAAGGGGATGCGGGCCGGTGGTCGGGCTGCCGGGCCGTCGGCGCGGGCGGGGTGTTCGAGTGCGGTCACGTGGGTTCGTCCCTCCCCCTGGGGGCTTCCGGCTGCTCGGGCGGAGTCGGCCGGAACTTCGGTTTGCGGAACTGGATCCGCGCGGTCGGCGGGTCGGGATCGGGCCCGCCGGGGCCGCGCGCCGAGACGGTCGGCCCGGCGTCGGGCGGCGGGGGTGGCGGGGCCTCGCCCTCGGGTGCCGGTCCGTTCGTGCCCCGGCGCCGCTGCGGGAGTGGTCGGGTCGGGGCCTCGGAGCCGGGTACCGGCGGCAGCACCGCCGTAGACCCCGGCCCCTCGTCGGGCTCCCGTACGCTCACCAGGCCCGCGAACAGCCCGATCAGCGCGAGCAGTTGGGCCGTGTGGCCGAAGGCGCCCTCGCCCGCGCCCACGGGCTCCCCGGCCCCCGTGGCCGCCGCGATGCCCGCCCCCGCGAGGGCGACGAACGCGACCGGCACGAGCAGGGCGTGCCGCCGGTACGCCAGCAGTGCCAGCGCGGGCACCAGCAGCGCGAACCAACCGGCGATCAGCACGCCCACCACGGTCAGGGCCACCGTGCCGAGCCACAGCCCGGGCAGCGGCGGTACCGGCTGCGGCGGGTCGGGGTTCGGCGAGCGGCGGCGCCAGACGACCAGTCCGACCAGGACCGCCAGGCCCACCCCGCCGCCGATCAGCCCGCCCTCGTAGGTCGTCGCGGGCTCGTACGACAGCTTGACGGTGCCGCCCGCCCCGGCCGGGATCCGCCAGCCCTGCTGCCAGCCGTCGAGGCGGACCGGGGTCAGTTCCCTGCCGTCCAGGGTGGCTTTCCAGCCGTCGTTGTAGTTCTCGTACGTCGTCAGGTACGTGGCCGCACCGGAGCCGACGGTCACCTCGCGGCGGTCGCCCAGCCAGTCCCGTATCGTCAACCGGCGTTCCATGGCGGTGGGTTCGGTGACCGTGCCGCGGGTCAGGGTCATGTCGGTGAGGGTGAGCGGCCCGGCGTCCCCGGCCTCGACACGGTGCGGCCCGGCGGTCAGCTCCAGCTCTCCGTCGTCACGGCTCTGCCGGCAGAGCGTCACATCGACCGCCCGGCGCTCCGTCAGGTCCAGTACCGTCCCCTTGGCGCTGGTCTGGTACAGCTTGCCGTCCACCGCCACGTCCGGCCCCTGTCCGCACGGCAGTGAGAAGGCGCGGGAGCTGCTGGGCTGCGGGGTACGGTACTGGTCGAGTGCCGGGATGTACGCCTCGGTCAGGCCCACCGGGAGCTGCAGGTCCTCGTCGGCGACGGGGTTGTGCAGGGTCAGAGGCGCTGTCCGGGTGATCGTGATGTCCAGGCGGTCGGTGGTGATCGGGTCGAAGCGGGTCACGCCGTTCTCGTCGACGCCGGCGATGGTCGCGCCGTCGGGGGAGCTGATGTCCACCTGCGTGGGACGGGTCGACAGGCCGCCCGCGGGCGCCAGCACGATCTCCCCCACCGGCTGTTTGCCGCTCCAGCTCAGATGGATCGTCGGCCGGTCGCCCGCGATCCACGCCGTCGTCAGATCGCCGTCGGTGAGGTTGCGCGCCGACAGGTCCGCGCCGAGGGCCGCCGTGGAGTCGGCGGTGGCGACGATGCGGCTCTGCTGGTCGGGGGCGACCTCGTACAGCAGCTTGTCCAGTGCCTCGCCGCTGACCGGCACCGCGCCCGCCTTCACCTCGTACGTCCCCGCCGTGGCCGTGGTGAAGCGCCGGTGCAGGCCCGCCTCGGTGCCGGTCGAGGAGAGGCCGGTGGGGTCGGGGGTGCGGTGCAGGGAGACGAGGGTGGCGGCGGCGTCGGAGTCGTCCGCGTCCGTGGGCAGCCGCAGCAGACGGGTCACCTGGACGTGCGGGAGGGCGATCTCGGAGAAGCCCGCCCCCGTCAGACCCGAGCGACGCTCCACCGAGTCGACGATCGTCAGCTTCATCCAACTCGTCGCGCCCGCCGGTGCCTTGATGCTCTGCGTCTGACCGTTCGGCCGCAGGAAGCTGGTCCTGCTTCCCTTCTCCGTCTCCACCCGCACCTTCGTCGCCGCCGACCGCACGCTCTCCTGCGGCAGCGGTGTCACCTCGAACGAGGACGGCATGTCGTACGAGTCGGTGAAGCCGATGCGCAGCCACTGCCCGTCCGCCGAGCCGGGTGCGCCCTCCGCCCAGGCCGTGTCCGGGTTGCCGTCGAAGGCGTTCACCGGGTCGTACTGCGGGAGGTGGAAGAGCCAGTTGCCGCTGGAGGACGCCGTCACCGAGCGGGCGCCGCGCAACTGGGCCACCGTCTGGTGGTCGAGCCCCTTGACCGGCAGGATCTGGTGCGGTTGCTTCCCCGCGTCCTGCACGGCGTCCGGCGCGTTCCGCTCGGAACCGGTGTACGTGTACGAGGTGTTGCCGCTGACCAACCCGAACCGGGTGTCCGCGCGGCGCAACCCGTCGCCGACCACCTGGAGCGGCGGGGAGCCGAGCCCGGGGTGGTTGTCGCCGGTCAGCACGGTCGCACGGCCGCGCAGCTCGGAGGCGAGCGGCAGCAGGGCCTCGGGCCCGCCGGAGACGACGGCGGTGTCGGAGACGGGCAGCAGATGGGCCTGGCCCGGTCGCGGAACTCCCTCGCCCGGGGGCTCGTAGATCTCGACCGCCCGCTGCCGCGGATAGAGCCCCTCCACCTGGAGCGGCGCGTCGTGCGCGATCTTCCCGCCGGTCATGACCGGCCCGAAGCCCGTCACCCTGACGTACCCCGACTGCTCCAGGGTCCGCTTCACCGTCGTGGTCGGCACGGAACCGATCTGGTCGGGATCGAGGTCGTTGCGTACGACGACGTAGTAGATCCCCGCCCGGCTCAAGTAGTCGGCGAGCCCCGGGACGTCGCTCCCGGAGGCCAGCGCGTCCTCCACCGCGTCCATCGCGCGCCGGTTGCCGGGGGTGCCGAAGGGCACGTAGTCCCGCTGCGCCCAGCGGGACTTGGCGAGGACGTCGAGGGGCTGGTCGATGGGCGAGCCCCAGGTGTAGATGCCGTGCGAGGTGGCCGGGACGACGAGGGCACGGGAGTCCGGGGAGTACTTCTCCAGCCAACTCGCCGTGGTCTTCCAGTACTTGGGAAGCTCCTGGAAGGACCCCGGGTTGAGGATCGAGCCGTTGAGATACGGCCACATCAGCCCCGGGACGATGAGCACCGCGGCGACCAGCGGGGCGAACCGTCGCCCACGCACCGGCCGGGCGCCATGCGACTCGGTGGCCACCCCCACCACATGCGCAAGCCCCAGCACCGACGCCAGCGCCAGCCCCGTCTGGAACTTGTAGATGTTCCGGAAGGGAACGAGCCCGCCGTTCAGCCAGTCCTGCACGACCCCGTGGAAGGGAGCACCGAACGCGCCGCCGTACCCGGCGAGCAGCACCACAACCGTGGAGACCACGGTCAGCACCAGCCACCGCCGCTCCGGCATGTCCCGTCTCGCGAGGCCGGCAAGACCGAGCGCGGCGGCGAGCGCCGAACACACGACGACGATCACCGACGCGACGACCGTCCACCCGGCCGGCAGCCAGGCCTCCCCGAAGTGCAGATAGGCGACCCAGTCACCGGCCCCGCGCAGTGCCTCCGTCGCCGACATGGTGGCCGTCGTGGTCTGCGAAGTCTCCACGTACGGAAGGAAGTTCTCGCCGTAGACACCGAGCATGACCAGCGGTATCCACCACCATGCCGTCGCCACGACGACCCCCGGCGCCCACCAGGCGATCAGCTTGCGCTGTCGTGGCCCTGGCGGGCGGGACAGCAGGTACAGCCCGACCGGCAGCAGCGAGGCGAGGGTGGAGGCGCCGTTGACGCCACCCATGAAGGGGACCATCAGCGCCGAGCGCAGGGCGGCGACCCGGGCGCTGTACCGCTCGTTCGTCAGCGGCAGCAGCACCCAGGGCAGAAAGGCACCGGGCAGCGCGGCCGCGGACGTCGACCCGACGACGATGGTGAAGACGGGCCACAGCGCATACGCGACCCCCGCGAGCAGCCGCGACCCACTGCTCCCCACCCGCAACCGCTCGGCCAGCCGCAACGCGCCCCAGAAGGCGACGGACACGATCAGCGACAGCCACAGCCGCTCCGCCAGCCACACGGGCAGATGCACGGCGTGGGCCAGCCAGTAGAACGGCAGCATCGGCCACAGATAGCCGGCGTACTGGTCCTGGATACCGCCGAAGCTGCCCTGGTCGTGCCACAGCTGCCCCAGGTCGGAGAAGAAGGCACCCGGGTCGACCGTCACACCCAGCTTGGTGTCGAAGGTCTGCCGACCCGGGTGCACCACCAGGAACAGCAGCAACGCCACGGCCCAGAACCCCACCAGCCAGCGCCGCGACCGCGGGCCCTCCGGCGGACCCGAGGTGGCCGCGGTGGTGTGGACGGCTGCCGGAGGAGGGGCCTGGACCGTGGTCGTCATGGGGGACACCGCCGGAGGATGAGGAGTAGGTTCCAGGTGGCCACCTCACGTATCCCCGGCGCTTTCACGACGGTCTCCGCGAGGAAGGGCCAGTAGCGGGAGCGCGCCGAGACGACCGTGACGTCGTCGCGGGCGCGCACCTGCCGCAGGGTGGCGCCGATGTGCACGGCGAAGAGGTTCTCGCCGAGGGTGTGCTTGGCGGGCTTCCCGGTACGCCGCCGGTAGCGGGCGCGGGCCCGCTCGGCACCGAGGTAGTGCCACGGCGCCCACTCGTGCCCGCCCCACGGGGACAGCCAGTTGGTGAACGACACATAGATCAGCCCACCGGGCCGCGTCACCCGGGCGAGTTCGCTGAGGAATGTCTGCGGATCGGCGACATGCTCCAGCACATTGGAGGAGAAGGTCACATCCGCGGCACCGTCCCGCAAGGGCAACAGATACCCGTCGGCGATCACGGCCCCGTCGGGCGGTTTGTCGCCGAGTTCCTGCACGTCGGGCTCGAAGAGGTAGGCGCTGGCGCCCCGACGGCGGAACTCCTCCGTGAAGTACCCGCCTCCGCCGCCGACGTCCACGACGGTCCGGCCGATGACGGCCCCGTCGTAGGCCTCGACCTGATCGGCGGCGTCACGGGCGAGCAGGGAGTAGCAGGCTTCGGGGTCGTCCTGTTCATGACGGAAGGCCCGGAAGAGGGCAAGGGACCGCCGAAAAGACGGATCCTTCGTACTTTGGGGTGCTGTCGCGTCCCTAAAGGGGCGCGGGGAACTGCGCGACCAGCCACAAACGACGGCCAGCCGAGAGGTGACCTCACCGACGCGGCGCATAGTCCGGCTCACCCCCGCCGGAGGCGTGCCGCACCGCCTCCGCAGCCACCGCCCGAAACTGTCTCACCGTACGGTGCCAGCGATACCGCGCCGCCCGGTCACGGGCAGCCTTGCCCATCTCCTCCCGCCGATGCCCGGACAGCGCAAGCGCACACCACGCAGCCGCAAACGAGGACTCCCCGTGCGCCAGCACCCCGGTCTCCCCGTCCACGACGGAATCCCGCAATCCCGGCACATCAAAGGCAATGGTCGGCGTCTCCCGAGCCGCAGCCTCGGTGACGACCAGCCCCCACCCCTCCACGGCAGAGGGATGCAGCAACAACCAGGCCGCACACAACAGCCGGTGCTTCTCCGCCTCGGAGACGTGACCCACGAACTCCACGCCGGGCCCGGCAAGTTGCTCCAGCCGCCCCCGCTCGGGCCCGTCGCCGACGATCACGAGCCGGCCCCCGGTCACGGGCCGCACCCGCTCCCAGAGTCTCAGCAGCAGATCGATCCGCTTGTACTCGACGAGTCTGCCCACCGCCACGAACAGCGGCTCGGCCGACCGCTCGTCCCGCGGCCCGGGCTCCTCAACACCGTTGTGCACCACACGGATCCGGTCCCGCGAGACGCCGATCCCCCGCAGGGCATGCGCGGTCGAGGGAGAGACCGCGACCAGCAGGCTGCGATGCTGCGCACCGGTCAGCGCCCACTGCTCGAGTCTTCGGCCGATCCGCGCGGCCGGCGCCAGGGGCCCGCCGAACCGCATCTTCCACAGATCGGTGTGAACGTGGTTGACCAGGCAGACCGTGGGCCCGTGGTGCCAGTAGGGCGCGAGGTACGGCATCCCGTTGCAGACCTCGACCAGCAGATCGGTCTCGCCGACCTGACGGGCGAAGGCGGAACGGGCACGCAGGTAGTGGGCGAACTCGCCGCCGGCCGACACGACCCGGTAGTCCCGGAAGGCCGCGGGACCCCCGCAGATCAGGGTCACCTGGTGGCCGAGGTCGGTCAGCCCTTCGGCGAGCCGGTCGACCAGCAGCTCCGAGCCGCCGGCCGCCGGATTGTCGAGATCCCGGTGGGCGAGGAAAACGATTCGGCGCGGTTGTGGGGGGAGCGCCGAGGGGTGCTGCGGAGCCCAGGGGTGCGTGGCGCGCAGCGGGGATGGCACGTGCTGGGGCATGGGTGCTCCAACTCGTCTCAGGGTGCGGAACTCAGCAGTGGCTTTCCGGACTTGCTGTGGGGGGACTGAGCTCTTCATGGGCGGGGGGTGTGGACACGTTGTGCTTGGGTGGGGTTGGACAGTTTTCGCCCAGCCGTTCGCCACGGCTACTCACCGGGGTGACAAATTTCCGCCTTATTAGAACTGACGTCATGTCACATCGTGAGCTAAGCCCGCGAAGTCCGGGGCATCTCGGGTGAATCAGGATGCTTCCTTCCTCGTACCACCAAAACCCCACCCACCACCGCCAGTACGAATCCGGCCACAGCGGCGGTAATCGGCAACGTCTGCCCCACCATGCGCAGTCGGCCGCTCTCCTTTTTGGCCAGCTTCACCTGGTCCTTCTGTGTGGCGGTGGTGAACGCCAGCCTCTGGCTGTCCAGCAGCACCACCGCGTCCTTCTCGGCGCCCGGCGCCCGCAGGGTGCGCCGCGGGCCGACCTGGGCGTAGAGCACCCGCCCGGTGCGCTGGTCGACGACCAGCTCGATGCCGTGGTTGGAGTACCACTCCTCGGCCAGGACCTGCGGTTTGTTCTTCTGGCCGACGATCGTGCCGGGGACCAGCCGCGTCCCGATCTTCGACGGCGGGACGGTGCCGGTGAAGCGGTAACCCCGGTACCCCTGGATCTTCTTGGTGCCCGAGTAATGCAAAGTGACGGTCGAACCGAGTGAGTTGTCCCACCACCGGTACGACTTCCGGCGCACGTCGAAGGGGAACTTCAGATAGGCGTCGCCCTCGAAGTAGGGGTTCTCCTTGCAGCAGTGCACCGGCTGGTTGGTGTGGCGGTTGGTCACCCAGCGGTTGAGGAAGAACTCCAGCGCGTCGTGCGGATCGGCGGCCGGCAGCGACTTGTCCGTGTCGACCGTCGTCGTCACGTCCCACACCGCCCGCCCGCTCTTCTCGCTGTCCGCGACGTTGCCGCGCACCTGCTGGGTGACCGTGATGGGCTTGTCGTGGACTGTCTTGATCTCATCGGTGTCGAAGTAGCTTCCGGTGCCTCTGTAGACGGCGGTGGTGTCGATGTCGATCGGGTTCACGGCGGCCCGCGGTTCGACGTACCAGGCCAGCATCGGCGCCAGGACCAGCAGAAACGTGCCGAGTCCCAGCAGAATCAGCGAAAGGGGGGAGGCTGTACGGCGCATCCGGGCACTCCAGGGGGAGGGATGACGGAGTTCGGGCCGCTCCGGCCCGCGACGCCGGACTGGCGGGAAGACGGGGCCTTGGGCCGGGAACCGTAGGCTGCTCTTGACGGGGTGTCAATGCTTGTCGAGACTGGGGCCGACAGGCAGGGGTGGGGCACCGGGGTGGGACGACCTCCGGACAGAGAGGCTGACCCTGCGATGTCCAGACTGCTCGCAGCCGCGCTCACCGTCGTGGCCGCCGCCGCGCTCGCCGTGGGTGCCGCGCTCGGCATCGTCGCGCTGCTCGACGCGACGCCCGCCCAGCCCAACACCCCCTTGATCACGTACGAGCAAGCCGGGCAAGGGAGTTGACCTGTGACGCCCGCCCGCTCGCCGGCCGTCACCACCCGCTCGGCCTGGCACGACGTGCCCCGTCTCCAGGTCCGCCGCTTCGCCGCCCTCGCCATGGCCGAGGCGCCTGCCCTCGCCGAGGAGATCCTGCGCGAGATCCGCCGCGAGTACCCGCACCTGCCCGTGGTCCTCGACGAGTCGGGCGAGCCGATGGCTCTGGTGGGCATCCGACGGGCCATCGAGGTCTTCGTCCAGCACCTGGAGCAGTCGGAGGGCCGACCGACGGTCCCGCCGGGCGTCTTCCAGGAGTTCGGCCGCGGCGAAGGCCTGCACGGCCGCTCACTCGACTCCCTGCAGGCGATCTACCGCATGGGCGTACGCCTTGCCTGGCGCCGTTTCGCCGAGATCGGCCAGCGGGTCGAGATCCCGCCGCCCGCGATGTACGAACTCGTCGACGCGGGCTACGAGTACCTGGACGGCCTCGTCGACCAGTCGGTGCGCGGCTATGCGGAGGCGGCGGCGCGGCAGGCCGGGGAGCGGCTGAGGCTCCAGCGGCGGCTGCTGGAACTGCTCCTCGCCGAACACCACCGGGGCGACCCGGCCGAGGCGCTGACCGAACGCGCCGCCCGGGTCGGCTGGACACTGCCGCGCAAGGTCGCGGTCGGCGTCCTGCTCCGGCCGGCCCGCGAGGCGGTCGCCCCCGCCGTGGGGCAGGACGTGCTGCTCGACATGGAGTACGAGCAGCCCCGCATGGTCGTCCCCGAGCCGGACGCGGCCGGCCGTCCCGAGCTGCTGCACCGGGCGCTGACCGGCTGGTCCGGGGCGATCGGGCCGCCCGTACCCCTGTCCGACGCGGCGAAGTCGCTGCGCTGGGCCGAGGCGGCCGTACACCTGATGGAACGGAGGCTGCTGCCCGCCGGGGACGTCCTGTACTGCACGGAACACACGGAGGCCCTGGTCCTGCTCCAGCCCGAGGAACTCATCGACGACCTCGCCCTGCGCTGTCTGGCCCCGCTCACCCACTGCGGCCCGGCGCACGGCCGCCGGCTTGCTGAAACGTTACTGGCGTGGCTGGAGACACGAGGTGGGGCCCCGGAGGTGGCCGCCCGGCTGGGCGTCCACCCCCAGACCGTCCGCTACCGCCTCCGCCAGATCCGCGAGCTGTGGGGCGACGAGATCGACGACCCGGACCGCCGCTTCGAGCTGGAACTGGTGCTCAGGGCACAGAGGTTGAGGGGGGTGCTGGGGGAGGCGGGGCGGCGGTGAAGCCCACTGCCCGGGGAGGTCCGCGTCACTTTCGACGTTGCGCGCGCCACGCCTCGTAATGGTCCAGGAGGGTCTCCTCGACGGGCCGGTAGCTGATGCCCAGCTCCTCGACACTACGGCTGTTGTCGACCTGGAACCGGATGCCGAGATGACCTCGGATGTAGTCCTGGGTGAGCCCGAAGGCGGGGCCGAGGATGCGAACGGGCCAGTGCGGAAGGCGATTTCGCGGCAGCCGTAGATCTCTCGGATACCGCCCCCGAAGGATCCGCGCCATCTCGTGGAAGGACGTCATCCGCTCCGCCGCGAGGATGTAACGCCCGTGGGCGTCCGGTTTCTCTGCCGCGGCGATATGCGCGTCCGCGACATCCCGCACGTCCACCGTGGTGAAGCTGAAGTCGGGGGCGCCGTAGAAGAAATACCCCTTGAAGAGCTCATCGAGGAGGAAGAGACTGCCGGACTCGGAGGCGGGGGTCAGGGAGGGCCCGAGCACCAGCCCCGGATTGACGGCGACCATGCGCCAGCGGTCCTGGGAGCGTTCGGCCTCCCAGGCGGCCTGCTCCGCGACGGTCTTGGCGTAGTGGTACGGATTGTTCTCGACGGTGCTGGTGGTGTTGAAGTACGCCTCGGTCAGGACCTGCCCCTCCATGTCCCGCACGTCCGCGTAGTCGCCGAATATCGCCCCGACGGTGGAGGTGAGGACGAGTCTGCGGACGCCGGCTGTCCGCTCGATGCTCCCGATCACATGGCGCGTACCGACAAGGGCGGGCTGGACCATGTCCCGCTGCCCGTCCTTGATCTTCTCCGGCATGAAGAAGGGCGAGGCGACATGAAAGACGACCTCGCACCCCTTCATCGCCTCGTCGAAGGCCCCGTCGACGAGCAGATCGGCCTCGAACAGCTCCAGCCGTCCGGGAAAGCGGTCCTGCAGCGCGGTCAGGGGCGCGACCTTCGCTCTGTTCGCGACACTGCGCACGGTGGTGCGCACGTGATACCCACGCTCCAGCAACCGCTTCACCAGATGACAACCGACGAACCCACTGCCTCCGGTCACCAGCACGTCCACGGGCACTCCGATCTACGTCCTGCCGGTCGTAACTCCCTTACCCCGTACGCTCCTTCGACGAAGCCCGCCGCGGCGTCGCGGCGTCCAGGTGGACCACCACCGTCATGTAGAAGCGCTGCACCGCGTCGTCCACGCTGCGGATGAAGCCGGTCTCCGCGCTGCCACGGCCGCTGCCCATGCCCTTGAGCAGGGACAGACGGAAACCGGTGATCCGGGTGGCTGCGTTCTTCGGCAGCATGTCGGCCGGCTCGGGGCGCAGGCGCTCCAGAGTTCCCCGGGGCCCGCCCGCTTCGCCTTCGACGAGCGTTTCGACGTGGAGGTCCGCCGGCGCCTCCTCCAGCCGACGGATCAGCCGCTTGGCCCAGGTCAGTGGGTAGCCCTGGTCCGGTGCCGGGATCTCGACGGACGTGCGCAGCCTGCCGGTCCGCAGGTCGGCGGTGACGGTCAGCAGACCGGGTGCACCCTCGACGCGCAGCTCCGCCTGGAGCCGCCCGTCGGCGCAGAGCTGGTCCGCCAGCCGAGAGCGGCGGGCCCCGGGATCGGCCCCGCGCTTGGCCCGCTGGACCGGCAGGACCTTCTGACCGAGTTCGCCACCGAGCCCGAGACACACCTGGCGGATGAGCCGCTCCCAGCTCTCGACCACCTCCAGGGCCCGCGCGTCACCCTGGCACAGGGTCTCGTCGTCGATTCCGTTGCGCACGGGCACCCAGGCCGAGCCCATGTTCTGGAAGCCGTGGCAGCCGGAGTTCTCGTGCTGCAGATACTGCAGCAGCTCCTGCAGCAGCCAGGCGTGCGCGGCGTTGCCCACACCCTCGTGCCGGATCAGCATTTGTGCCTGGTGGGTGACTTCGGCCCAGGACAGATGCCGCAGCGCCACCTTGTGCTTGCGTCGCCCGTCGATCTTGACGTCGACGAGCGGGCTGCCTTCCAGAGCGACGTCGTTCGAGAGCGTGATCACGGCCTCGTAGCCACGACGGGCGGCGATGTCCATGTACGCCTGCACCTGTTCGGCCTTGAGGGAGTTGCCGTTGGTCTTGGTCTCGATGAGCGCCGTCCACAGCTTCCCCGCCCGTTCGACGCGGATCACCCCGTCGGGGCGCCGGGGTGTGTCGCCGTGCGGCAGGGAGACCTCGGTGAACGTTTCCATACGGCCCGCCGGTGCTCCGAACGCGGCCGTCAGCCTGCGGCCGAATTCCGGCACCTGCGCCATCACCGACAGCAGCACCGAGGTGGCACGCGTCTCCCGGTCCCGGTCGCTCTTGAGCACTGAAACCGGGAAGAGCCGTGCTTCCTTCCAGGTCTCGTTCTCCGCCAGGGACTTCCGGGTCTCCTTGGGCAGCGTGACCTTCTTCTTCGCCGTGCGAGGCCGTGCGGGCGACTTCCCCGGCCCGGTCTCGGGCTCGCCGCTGGGCCGCCGGGGAGCCGGGATGGCCTCGAGGGCAGCGGTCCGCGCAAGAGCCTCGGCGGGCGCGGCGGGGACCGCCGTATCCAGGGGCTCTCTGCTTTCCGGTGCTTCCGCCTCGGCCGAGTCGTCGTCGATGTCCACGCCGAAGTCCGCCGCCAGGCCGGCCAGCCCTGCTTCGTAGCCCTGCCCCACGGCCCGGAACTTCCACTCGTCCGCACGCCGGTACAGCTCGCCGAAGATGATCGCGCTCACCGAGTCGGCGTCGTCGATCGTGAAGCGCAGCAGGTGCTCGCCGGCGCCGTCGGCCAGCGTGAGCCTCAGGTCTTCCAGTTCCCCGAACCGGGCACTCTCGTAGCGGCTCGCGGCTACGACGATCCGGTCCACGTCGGCCGGCACCGCGGTCAGGTCGAAGCCGATGCGGTCCTCGTTGCCGTCCGCTGTCGGTGTCTTCCCCAGCAGTTGCACGCTCCCGTCGGCGGCCACCGGGTTGTTGTAGAAGTAGAAGTCGGTGTCGCTGCGCACCTTGCCGTGCGGGTCCAGCAGTAAGACGGACACGTCCGCGTCGCCCTCGCCGCTCGGGCTCACCCAGCTCAGACCGACGATCACTGAACCGACGTTCTCGCTCAGGGCCGCCAGAGACACGTTCGAGCCCTTGACCATTTCCCGCATGGACCCCCCCAATCACACCACCGGGGCGCCGCCGACCCCGCCCGCCGCGGCTGTCCCGTGCGCGACATGATGTGACGTGTCGCACATGGGGGACAGTAGTACCACAGGGGTCGTCAGGTGGTCTGTGCAGAACCATTGCCCGGGCAAACGCACTATGCGTAGCCTGTGTTCGTCATGCCGATCGTCTGTTGAAATTTCGAACAGGCGCCTAAGCTCGACACCGTCAGACAACAACCTCAGACAACAACCTCGGACAACAAGGGAGGGGGCCGGTCGTGGGACGCCTGGTACCTGCCGTGACTCGGGCTCTCGACATTCTTGAGCTCTTCCTCGACGGGGACGGGACGCTCTCCGCCCCGGACATAGTGCGCAAGCTGCAGCTGCCGCGCACCACCGTGCACGAGCTGGTCACCACGCTCGCCGCCCGCTCGTACATCGTCCAGGTGCCCGGGCAGCCGGGACGCTACCGGCTCGGTGTACGGCCGTACCAGCTCGGGAGCCGGTACGCCGAGCAGCTGGACCTCGCGGCCGAGGGGCAGCAGGTGGCCCGGTCCGTCGCCGAGACCTGCGACGAGACGGTGCACGTGGCGATCCTGGAGGGTACCGACGTCATCTACATCGCCAAGGTGGACTCCACCCATGCGGTGCGGATGGTGTCGGCGGCCGGACGCAGGCTGCCCGCGCACTGCACGTCCGTCGGAAAGATGCTGCTGGCCTCCCTTCCGGAGCAGGAACTCACCGCTCGGATCCCGGACGACGCCGAGCTCGTCGCGATGACTCCCAACAGCATCACCGAGCCGTCCGCCCTGCGCGAGGCCCTGGCCCAGATCCGTCAGCGCGGGATCGCGGTCGAGAGCCGTGAGTCCAACCCGGATGTGAGCTGTGTGGCGGCGCCGGTCCGCGACCGTGCCGGGCAGGTCGTGGCCGCCCTCTCGATCTCCGTGCCCATGATCCGCTGGAGCGACGAGCGCCGCGCCGAGCTGGAGCAGCTCGCCGCCAAGGGCGCCGTCGAGTTGTCGGAGCGCCTCGGCCACCGGACCGTGGCATGACCGCGTACGAGGTGGCGGTGCGTGCCGAGGCCACCCTGGGCGAGGGGCCGACCTGGGACGCGGACGCCGGACGGCTGATCTGGATCGACATCCTGGGCGCGCGTGTGTACACGTACGACCCGGTGACCGGCCGTCGCACGACCCGCGTCACCGACCAGCACGTGGGCGCGGCCAAGCCGAGGGCCGGCGGCGGGCTGGTGCTCAACCTCCGCGACGGGGTCGGGCTCGTCGACCCCGACGACACCTTCCGCTGGCTGCACCGTGAGGTCGTCCCCGGCCGCCGTGCCAACGATGCCGCCGTCGCCCCCGACGGCTCCCTCTGGGCCGGCACCATGCGCTACGACGAGACGGCGGGCGGCGGCACGCTGTCCCGGATCACCGGGGACGGCTCGGTCGAGCTCGTCCTCGACGACGTGGCCGTGAGCAACGGCACCGGCTGGAGCCCCGACGGCCGCCTGATGTACTACGTCGACTCGCCGACGCGGCAGGTCGACGTCTTCCACCACGAGGACGGCAGGGTGGCGGACCGCCGCCGGTTCGCGCAGATCGAGGACGGCGCCGGCTTCCCCGACGGGCTGACGGTGGACGCCGACGGCTGCGTGTGGGTGGCGCTCTGGGACGGCGCGGCGGTACGCCGCTACACACCCGACGGCGAACTGGACCGTGTGATCGAACTCCCCACGCCCCGCGTGACCGCCTGCACCTTCGGCGGCCCGGACCTCACGGACCTGTACATCACCACGGCCCGAGTGGGCCTCACGGCACCTCACCCGGTGGCGGGTTCCCTGCTGGTCGTGCCCGGCGTCGGAAAAGGGCTGGAGCAACCGCCCTTCAGGGGCTGAGCCCTGCCGCCTTGCGCTCCCCGGCCGTCAACGGCGGCCCGCTCAACGCCGGTCTGAGCGGGCCGACGAGTGCGGCCAGCAGCACGGACGGTGTCAGCAGCACCTCCGCTCCCCGCTCCAACGACGTCACATCCGTGACCCGCGCGGCGATCCGCCCGTTCCCGGTGGCGGTGTACAGCAGTCGGCCGACGTACGCCGCCACCAGCCGGTCGCGCAAAGTGGGGCCGTTCTCGGTCGCCCCGGGATAGAACACGTCCATCCCCAGAGCCAGGTCCCAGGCCGCCGACGCCGGCCGCGCCACGGCCTTCTGGATCCGCCGGGCCAGGCCCGCCGAACCCCAGCCGTGCCGCCGTACCGTGTCGCGCAGTGCGACCGCGCTCTGGGCGGCGACCGACATCCCATGCCCGTAGACCGGGTTGAGCGCGCACAGGGCGTCCCCGACCACGGCGAAGTTCTCCGGCCAGGCCGGCATCCGCTCATGGTGGTGGCGGCGGTTGGCGGTCGTCCGCGTGTAGGCCACGTCCGTCAACGGCTCGGCGTGCGTGAGCAGTTCGGCGATCACGGGGTGGCGCAGGTCCTCACGCGCGTACCGCAGGAAGTCCTCGGCTCCGGTGGGTGGTTCGGCGCCTCGGGAACCGAAGAGCGTGACGATCCACCGTCCGTCCTCCACGGGCAGCAGCACGCCCCCGCGCCCGGGTTCTCCGGTGCGCGGGTCCGGCTGGACGCTGACGACCGGGAAGCCCTCCCGCGCCCCGGCAGGGGCCAGGAACACCCGACTCGCGTACGCCATCCCGGAGTCGACCTCGCGCCGCTCGACCTGCGGCAGCCCGAGCCCCCTCAGCCAGTGCGCCGCGCGTGAGCCGCGCCCGGTGGCGTCGACGACGAGGTCGGCCGGCAGAGTCCGTTCGGCGGCCCCGGAGCGGTGTGGCCGGATCCGTACGCCGGTCACCGCCGCGGCGCTGCCGACGGGCCCGAGCACCTCGGTGCCCTCGACGAGTGTGATGCGCTCGTCGGCAAGGACGGCCGCCCGCACCGTCGCATCCAGCAGGTCCCGGCTGCACAGCAGCATGTGGTGCGACTCGGCCCACCGCCGGTACCAGCCGTACGGCGACAGGGCCACCATGTCCTCGGTCACCGGCAGCCGGTGTGCTCCGGCGTCGAGCAGCCGTCCGACGAGGCCCGGCAGCAGCTCTTCCAGCGCGTGCGCCCCGCCCGACCACAGCTGGTGGACGTGCCGGGCCTGGGGGAGCCCCCTGCGGGGCTCGGGACCGGCCGGCAGCATGTCGCGTTCCACGATGGTGACGTGGTCGGCGACGCAGGCCAGCGCGCGGGCGGCGAGCATACCGGCGAGGGAGCCGCCCAGGACGACGGCGGTGGTGGGGCGTTCAGTCATGTACGGGCTCGTTCTGTGCCGGGGCGGCCGTGCGGGCACGGACCGCGTCGAGGTCGTCGGGGTTGCGGAGGGCTCGGGAGACGGCTCCGATCTCCTGCAGGAGAACGGTCGTGTCGGAGCCGCCGGTGTCGCTCCCGTCCGCGGCCCGGCTCCGACGGCCGACGGCGTCCTGGATGGTCACGGCGGCGGCCAGCGCCTTCGCCCGTCCGGGCGTGAAGCCGAGGGCGAGCGCGGCGTCGTACGAGCGCCTGCGCAGGTCCTCGTCGATGTGCTGGGCCAGCGGCAGCAGTATGTCGCGGATGAAGGTCTCGCGACGGATCAGCCGCAGATCCGGGGAGGCGCGCAGCACGAACGGCACGCCGGAGCCGTTGACGGACTTCATCAGCAGGTACAGGGGCCGCAGTTCGCGGTGGACCAGGCGCACCCGCCAGCGGTCGTGCAGAAACTGGCCGACGTGCGGGAGGATGAAGCCCACGGCGATCAGGATGGCGGACAGGCAGGCGACCGGCGGCGCGAGATCGGTGCTCAGCCAGTCCAGGTCGTGGCCCGTCCAGCGGGCGCCGACGGCGGTCAGCTTGGCGGCGTCGAAGATGAGGTTGAGGGCGTAGCCGACGCCCAGGCACACCAGCCCCCAGCGCAGCCAGGCGTCGAGTCCGTCGGTGCGCACCCAGTTCCAGATCAGCCGGGACGTGATGAGGACGGCCGTGCAGTGCGCGAGGAGATAGAGCAGGGTCTCCTCGCGCATGAACGGAGTGTTGGCGTAGTACGTGTCCAGGTCACGCACCCGCTCCACCGGCGCGTGGGCGAGGACGAACAGCACCCACAGCGCGACGATCACGCCCGAGTAGACCCAGATGACGAGGCGCATGGCGCGGCGAGTCCCGGCGGAGCGGTCGGACAGGCCGTTGCGCCAGGCGATGATCAGCAGCAGACAGGAGCCGCAGAACGCGGTGAGCAGGGAGTACACCAGGGGCGCCGCGAAGTTCGGTACGCCCGTGATGCGGTTGACCCGTGCGATCGTCGCCGGAGCCGCGAAGACGAACACGGCGCAGGCGAGCAGCAGCAGCCCGCCGACCGAGCGCAGCAGCGGATCCCGCCAGAGCCGGATGATGGTGGGCAGCTTGATCGCCAGTGCGGCGGTCAGGACGACGGTGGGGATCCAGAACGAGATGTACAGCTGGCCGAGGAGGCCGGAGGGGTCGAGCGCCAGCAGAGTGCTCATCCCGTCCTCCTGCCTCTGCGGTAGCCCAGCGAACGCTGCACGGGGCCGGGCTGCGTGTCCGGGCCGTGCCCCGACAGGAGTGGTCGGAACGCGGCCGCGAGCCGGTGCCCGAAGTCGTCGGCCTCCGCCTCGTCGGCCACGCGGGAACCGTCGCGCGCGGCCACCGACAACGCCACGTCGGTCCATCTGCGCCGGTCGGCCAGCGCCGCCCCCGCCACATGGTGATGGCTGTGCCCGGCGTGCAGATGCCACAACTCATGGCCGAGGATGACCAGTTGCTGCACCGCCTCGGCCCGTTCCTCGACGATCACCAGGTCGAAGTCGGAGAACTCCACCCACAGCCCGGTGACTTCGATCTCGTCGGGGAACCGCTCGAAGCGCAGTTCCACCGGCCGCCCGCCGCGCAGCACGCTCATCTCCTCGCACAGCGCCCGGCACAGCTCCCGCGCGTCGGCCGGCGGGCTGGGTCTGGCCCGTATCGCCGCCCTGAGGCCGTCCGTCAGCTTCCGCATGCGGGAGCCCCTACGCGAGCGCCGCAGCCCGGCCGCGATGTCCATCGCTCCCCCTTCTGACGCCGCACGACAGGCCGTCCGAGCCTACGCCGTCGTTCAATCTCGAACCGCAGCCCTGGCTGGAAAGTCCTGCCCGACCCATTGACTGGCAAGCGCTTCCTATCTACGGTCCCGTTCGAAGTTACGAGCGCATTTCGAAATACCGAACGCATCAGGACTGTACTGCCTGAACTGGACACCCGACGGCCGGCCAGCGACTTTTGGGGCGCGGGGCTGTGTCGATATGCGGCTACCGCCGCGCGGGCGCGAGCAACCCCCACGAACCCGCAACCCCCACGAACCCGCAGCCGCCAACGAACCAACAACCACCCACCCCGAAAGGCGCCCATGCGTACCGCCCGCTTCGCCCTCGACCCCGCCTTCACCATCGGCGAGGTCAACCCCCGTGTCTTCGGTTCCTTCGTCGAACACCTCGGCCGCTGCGTCTACACCGGCATCTTCGAACCCGGCCACCCCACCGCGGACGAGGCGGGCCTGCGCCAGGACGTCCTGGACCTCGTCCGTGAACTCGGCGTCACCGCCATCCGCTACCCCGGCGGCAACTTCGTCTCCGGCTACAAGTGGGAGGACTCCGTCGGCCCCGTCGAGGACCGCCCCCGCCGCCTCGACCTCGCCTGGCGTTCCACCGAGACCAACCGCTTCGGCCTCTCCGAGTACATCGCCTTCCTGAGGAAGGTCGGCCCCCAGGCCGAACCCATGATGGCCCTCAACCTCGGCACCCGGGGCGTCGCCGAGGCCCTCGAACTCCAGGAGTACGCCAACCACCCCGCCGGCACGGCCCTGTCCGACCTCCGTGCCGCGCACGGTGACAAGGACCCCTTCGGCATCAACCTCTGGTGCCTGGGCAACGAGATGGACGGCCCCTGGCAGACCGGCCACAAGACCGCCCAGGAGTACGGCCGGATCGCCGCCGAGACCGCCCGCGCGATGCGCCAGATCGACCCGGGCGTCGAACTCGTCGCCTGCGGCTCCTCCAGCCAGTCCATGCCGACCTTCGCCGCGTGGGAGGCGACGGTCCTGGAGGAGACGTACGAGCTCGTCGACCACATCTCCCTGCACGCCTACTACCAGCCCGAGGACGGCGACGTCGACTCCTTCCTGGCCTCCGCCGTCGACATGGAGTCCTTCATCGAGAACGTGGTCGCCACCGCCGACCACATCGGTGCGAAGCTGAAGTCCAAGAAGAAGATCAACCTCTCCTTCGACGAGTGGAACGTCTGGTACATCTCGGAGTGGCACGAGATCGAGAACTCCGGCGCGCGGGACTGGGCGGAGGCCCCCCGTCTCCTGGAGGACAACTACAGCGTCATGGACGCCGTGGTCTTCGGTTCCCTCCTCATCGCCCTGCTGCGGCACGCGGACCGCGTCACCGTGGCCTGTCTCGCCCAGCTCGTCAACGTCATCGCCCCGATCATGACCGAGCCCGGCGGCCCGGCCTGGCGCCAGACGACCTTCTTCCCCTTCGCGCAGGCCTCGCGGTACGGCCGTGGCCAGGTCCTCGACGTCCGGGTCGACTCACCGACGTACGAGACGAAGAAGTACGGCCAGGCCGACCTCCTGCACGCGACCGCCGTGCGCGCCGAGGACGGCACCGTCACCGTCTTCGCCGTCAACCGGAGCCTGACGGACGCGCTGCCGCTCGAAGTCGCCCTGAACGGCCTGGACCTGACGTCGGTCGTCGAGCACAGCGCCCTCGCCGACGCCGACCCGGACGCCCGCAACACCCTCGACGACCCCGAGCGGGTCGCCCCGCACACGGTCGAGGGCACCGCCCTGCGGGACGGCACCCTCACCGCCGCACTCGAACCGCTGTCCTGGAACGTGATCAGGCTGGCCTAGCACCTCACGTCGACCGGCCGGGGGAGGCCACCGGTGCGACCGGTACTCCTCCGGCCGCCGCGCCCAGCAGCGTCAGCCGTACGTCCGACGGTCCCGACGGTGTGGTTCCGTCGGACAGGACGGCCAGGGCGAGTGTGTTGGTGCCACGTGTGCGCAGGATCCCGTTCGGGAGTACGAAGGTGTGCTGCGGGCCCACGTCGTTGATGTACTGGCCCATGTTCCAGCCGTTCAGGAAGATCTGGACGCGGTAGGCGCGGGCCGGGTCGTCGTCGAGGACCAGCCCGATGGAGGCGTCGGTGCCGGCGTCGACCGCGAGCCGGAAGGACGTTCGGTACCAGGTCACCCCCTGCCGCCGGTCCGTCCGCGGCAGCCGCACCGGCT
The DNA here is from genome assembly GCF_053598255.1 of Streptomyces sp. NPDC001157. Taxonomy (NCBI): domain Bacteria; kingdom Bacillati; phylum Actinomycetota; class Actinomycetes; order Kitasatosporales; family Streptomycetaceae; genus Streptomyces; species Streptomyces sp. NPDC001157. The sequence continues at coordinate 202,083 of NZ_JBSFJW010000003.1, read as the reverse complement.
CCCAGCCGCCGTCGCCGTGTCCCGGCAGATGCCAGCCGTTGCGCTCCCCGTACAGCCCGCCGTTGTTCTGCGGTCCGCGCACGGGGTCGGGCGCTGTCTCGCCCTGCAGTCGCCAGCTCAGCTGCGGGGCGGCCCCCGCGAAGGTGACCGCCGTCAGCCCGCGCGCCACCTTGTGCGTGTCCAGGGCCTTGCCGTCCTGGTCGTGCTGCATACGGCGGACGAGGACCGACAGCACGTGCGGCGTGTCCGTGCGCAGCGCCTCCGGTACCGGGAAGACGGCCGTCGCGGACCAACTCCCCTGCCGCACCGTCTTGTTGCCCGGCACGGGCATCCGGTGCGTGCCCAGCGGCCGCCCGTCCAGCCATGCCATCAGCAGCCCCTGCGTGCCCGTGCTGTAGGCCAGCGACACGGACTCGGCGCCGGTCGCGTCGGTGAAGCGCCCGCGGTACCAGACGTCCCCGTAGTGGAAGGAGTAGTCGTCGGCGAAGAGGACCGGCTGTCCGGCGGGGACCGGTGTGGTGCTGTGGGTGGTGGTCTTGTCGGCGGGCGTCCAGGAGGAGTCGTCGAAGCCGGGCGCGGACTCCGGGTTCTCCGTCTTCCGCAGCCAGCCGTTGCTCAGTTCGGGCAGTGCGACCGCCCCGACACCGGCCAGCGGCTGCGCACCGCGCAGGCTGCCGGAGGAGGTCGCATGAGTCTTCAACTCCCTGTCGTTCCAGGTGAGTTCGTGGATTCCACGTGGTCCCCACACCTCCAGATCCGCCGCTTCGACGGTGTCCCCGGTCAGCCGGACCGCCGTCCCGTCGACGGCCGCGGTCCGCAGCAGGGCGGGCCCGTACACGAGGACCGGGCCGGAGGGGGTGTCGTGCGGCCACAGTCGTACGGAGGTCTCGTCGTCGGCGAGGAGCAGGAGGAGGGGGGTGGAGGTTCCGCCGCCGGTCACCAACACCCGCGTCAGACCGTCCAGTTCGGCCTCGACCTGCAACAGCCCGTCCGCGTACGCATGCTCGGCCTCCCCTTCCAGCACGGTGACCGTCGGCTCGCTCGCGCACTCCAGTGCGGTCACCGTGTCCTCTCCCGACCGCCCGGTGAGCACGGCGATCTGCTGCCGCCCGGCGCTGAGGGCCAGCATGGGCTGGGCGTTGGAGTACCGCAGCTTCCGCCGCCCCAGCCTGATCCCGGCGGCCAGCAGCCGCGCGTCCTGCGCCGGGACCGCCACCGGGACCGGGAGTTCGGCACCGTGCAGCGGGAGTTCGGAGGCGACCGGCACCTCGCCGTCGTTGCGCAGGACGTACACATGGGCGCCGGTGTCGGGGTTGGTCAGGTGGTACACCTTCAGCCCGTCCGCCGCGGCGTCCGTCTCGACGTCCGCCGCACGGTCCAGTTTGGCGAAGTCCGGGATGTGCCGCAGCAGATGCCCGAGCTGGTGCATGGGGATCAGCTTGGCGGTCTGCTGCCGGCCCTCGTCGATGGCCGCCCCGTAGTCGTACGAGGTGTAGACGACCGGCGCGGGCAGCCAGCCCCAGGAGGTGCCGCCGAAGGTCATGTAGACGCTGTGCAGGGTGATGCCGTTGGCGAGGTTGGTGAGGTAGAAGCGCCGCTCGTACGCCGCGTCCCGCAGCCGCCTCGACTCCGCGTACCCCTTCTTGCCGAACCAGACGCCACCCCACGGATCGAACCAGCCGCCCCCGAACTCCGGTACGAAACCCGGGGTTCGGGGGCTGGCGGTCGCGCCGCCCTTGGCCCCGCCGGTCCCGAAGTGTCCCCAGTCGGGCGGGGTCAGGGTGGGCGAGGGATAGCCGTCGAAGCCGTACAGCCAGCGTCCCTGCTCGCCGCCCGTGTCGAAGGAGCCGGGGATCCAGTAGCCGTTCCGGCTCTTGTCGTTGTGGAAGAGCGGTACGTCGATGCCGTCGGACCGGACCTTCCGGTACAGGTGGGCCATGTAGTCACGGCCGGTCGGCTCGGTGACGTACGCGTCGTACTCGTTCTCGATCTGGTAGAGCAGGACCGTCCCGCCGCCCTGGGTGTACAGGTGCCGGGCGACGATGGCGTTCACCCGGGTCAGCCACTCGTCGACGTACGACAGATAGGTCGGGTCGGTGGTCCGTGCCCGGCCCTCGGTGGCCGTCAGCCAGCCGGGGAAGCCGCCGCCGTCGATCTCGGCGTTGATGTACGGGCCGGGGCGGAGGATGACGTACAGGCCGGTCTCGCTCGCCGTCCGCAGGAACAGGTCCAGGTCGCGGATGCCGGTGAAGTCGTACTGCCCCGGGGTGGGGGAGTGGTAGTTCCACGACACGTAGATGCTGACCGTGTTGTAGCCGTGGGCGCGCATCTTCTGCAGGACGTCGCGCCACAGCGACGGGCTCGGCAGCCGGAAGGGGTGCATCTCGCCCGACCAGACGACCAGCCGTCTGCCGTCGACGAGGAGCGAGTAGCGGTCGAAGCCGATCGTGTGCCGCCGCCCGTCCGCGCCCGGTGTGCCGGGCGGCGGGCCCGTGGGGGCGGTCTGGGCGGCGTACGCGCAGGTCATGGCGCCGCTGCCGCCCAGTGCCAGGCCGAGGGCCGTGGTGCCGGCGAGGGCGTTGAAGGTACGTCTGCTGAGCCCCAAGGGAGCCTCCCGTCGGGCCGGCCGGTCGGCGGCGCGTGTGAGGTCGTCGTGCGAGGTCATTGTGTACGGCCGCACCCAGCACAATGGTCGTATGAGGATCTCGGCACGGGCGGATTACGCGGTACGGGCGGTTCTTGAACTTGCGGTCCGGCAGGACGACGGGCCCGTGAAGGCGGAGGCCATCGCCGCCACGCAGGAGATCCCGCACAAGTTCCTGGAGGGGATCCTCGGCGATCTGCGGCGCGGCGGCATCGTCGACAGCCGGCGCGGGGGCGGCGGCGGCTACCGGCTGGCCCGCGAGGCCGCGCGGATCACGGTCGCGGATGTGATCCGGGCGGTCGACGGCCCGATCGTGTCCGTGCGCGGGGAGCGGCCCACGGGCCTGGAGTACACGGGCTCCGCACAGCCGCTGCTGCCGCTGTGGATCGCGCTGCGGGCCAATGTCCGCCGCATCCTGGAGGGCGTCACCATCGCGGACATCGCAGCGGACGCCCTGCCGGCGCCGGTACGGGAACTCGCGGCGGAGCCGGCGGCCTGGGAGAACCCGTAACCGGCTCAGCTGCGCGTGATGCAGTGGGACGTCTGCTTGACGGAGGAGACGACCCGGGAAAGGTCGATCAGAGCCGCGTCGGTCTGGCTGGAGCCGTCGAAGACGACCTGGGTCGCCGGGTCGCGGCCGTAGGTGACGATCACCTTTCTGGTGCCGGTGGACTGCGCCAGGTCCATGACCCAGTCCACGCCGTCGACCGCGAAACACGGGTCACCGGTGACTCCCGGAGGCGTGACACCGCAGCGCAGAACGATGTCCCGGTCCCCCCAGACGGCGATCCCGGGAAGGCTGCCGTCCCGGCGGGACAGGCCGCCGAGGGACGCCGGGGCGCCGTCGGCGATGCGGTGGCAGTGCGGTGCGCCGGAGAACCTGGCGGGGCGTACGCCGGCGTCGGCATCGGTGTAGGCGATGCCGTGGGCGGCGAGGGCACCGCCCACGGCGAGGACGCATGCGCCCACGGCCAGGGTGAGTCGGGTCGGGCGCAGACGTATCGACGGCATGGACGGAACGTTAGGACAGTCCGCCGCAGACCCCGGACCCGGCCCCCGGAGCGCCGGGGAGCACAATGATCAGGTGGCGGGCGGCAGTTGGGGCCCGCCGGTGAAAGGGGGAGTGACGTGACTGTCACTTGGCGGGGCGCCGTTTCGTACGCGCTCACCGTCGTTGTCCTGTCCTGGCTGGTCGGAGCCGGTGTGGACCTGGCCTGGCAGGCCGCTCCCGGCGGGAGTGTCGGGGGCTGGGCCGATTTCTGGTGGAAGAACCCTTGGCACGCGGTCTTCGTGGGCGCCGCGACCGTCTCCCTGGTGCTGGCCCGGCGCCTGCTGGCGCCGCTGCCGCGCTGGCGCGTGACGCTGGTCGACGGGTCCGTCTACCTGGCGGCGCTGCTGGTCTGCTCGGGGGTGGCGGCGTGGGCGGAGGGCGACGTCGCACCGGCGGACTGGGCGTTCGTCATGGCGATCGTCGCGCTGTACACGCTCCAGCTGCCCGCCGCGTGGATGCTGTGCGTCTGGCGGTCGGGAAGCCTGGAGGTCGTCCTCAGCGGGACGCGGACGGGGACGGACGAACTGCACGGGGGAATGGCCGACCGATGACGAAGACTCGACACATGTACGCGGTTGTCGCGGCGGCCTGTGCGGCGGTCCTCGCCGGCTGCTCCTCCCCAGCGCCCATCAGCGACGCCAGTCCCGGGGATCCGCTGATCAGGACCTGGAAGGAGGGCGAGCGACCCGCTGTTCCGGACCTCTCCGGACCCTCCCTGGAGGGCGGCACGGTCAGCCTCTCCGACTACCGCGGCAAGGTCGTCCTGATCAACGCGTGGGCCTCCTACTGCCCTCCCTGCCGGGCGGAGGCGCCCGAGCTCAAGAAGATCCAGAAGAAGTACGGCGCCCGAGGACTGCGCATCCTGGGGCTCGACAGCGACGTCGGCCGGGGTGCCGGTCTCGCCTTCCAGAAGCAGTACCGGCTGGATTACCCCTCCCTGCACGACCCCTCGGGTAAGCAGCTCCTGAGGCTGCCGCGGGGTGTGGTGACCACGCAGGGGCTGCCGTTCACGATCGTCGTCGACTCGTCCGGGAAGGTGGCGGCGGTGCGGATGGGAGCGGTGACGGAAGCACGGCTCGTGAAGATCATCGAACCGTTGCTGTGATCACAGCCGGGCGACGTTCTGCCGTGTGAAATCCCCGCCTGTGAATGGCTTGAGTTCGCCCTGACTGGTTCGGGTGCGCCTCCCTACGATGCGATCGCCCCGCGCCTTCACAGGATCCCCACGGTTTCTTCAAGGGCTTCGGGCGGGCCGGGGTGCGCCACCCCCCACTCACAGAACCGGAGAAGCCATGACTGGCGGATTCCTGCTGAGCGGCGCCGTAGCCGCTCTGCTCACCACCGCACTGCCCGGACCGGCCTCGTCCCCCGTCGTCGACAACCCGCCCCCGGACAAGATCGTCATCGATGTGGCGACGGTGAACGGCTCCGGCTGCCCGCAGGGCACCGCGGCCGTCGCCGTCTCCCCGGACAACACGGCCTTCACGGTCACCTACAGCCAGTACCTCGCCCAGGCCGGCGGCAACTCCGATCCGACGGCCTTCCGCAGGAACTGCCAGCTCAACCTGATCGTGCACGTCCCGCAGGGTTTCACCTACGCCATCGCCAGCGCCGACTACCGCGGCTTCCTCTCGCTCCAGCCGGGGGCGAGTGCCACGCAGAAGGCCTCGTACTACTTCCAGGGCTCCTCGAACACGGTGCCCAAGACCCACCCGTTCAACGGCTCGTACAACGACGACTGGCAGGCAACCGACAGCACGGAGGTCGCCCAACTGGTCTGGGCGCCCTGTGGAGTCCTCCGCAACTTCAACATCAACACCGAGCTGAGAGTGAACGCGGGGACCGCGAACCCGGGCAAGGTCAGCTTCATGACCATGGACTCGACCGACGGGAACATCAGCACCACGTACCACATGGCGTGGAAGGAGTGCCCGGCAGCCTAGGTGCCGTGCCGACCCCGAAGCCGCCTGTCGGCAGGGGACTTCTCGGAAATGTGCGGCACTTTTACGACTCGTCGACCGGTCCCGTCGCGGCGGCACGCGCGCGGCGGGACCGGGCGCGCAGGAGGAACGCCGCGCCCGCCGCGGCCACGAGGAGCGCGCCGCCCGCGGCCCACGCGATCGCCGTGGTGCGGTGCGCCGCCGCCTGCCGGGCCTGGCAGGCCTCTGGGTCGGCGGCGGGGGCGACGCGCAGCCGGGCGATGGGTTTGGCGGGGCCGTTCTGGTCCACGGCGTGCCGGTAGATGACGTAGAGGCCGGGCGTGGCGTCGCACCTGAGGGTGGCGGTGGCGGTCAGGGTGGCTTTGCCGTCTTGCAGGACGGGGCGGTCGGTGAAGGCGCGCGAGGTGAGGCTATCGCCCTCCGAGGCAAAGACGCCGTCGGTGGTGATCTCGATGCGGCTGCCGGCCCGGAAGGTCCGCACGTCCCACTCCGTCTGTGGCCAGGGGGCGTCCGGACCCCAGCGTTCCTCCAGCTCGGGCCGGGGCAGCTTCTTCACTTTGTCGCGGCAGGCCCGGCGGGCGGCCTCGTCGGCCGGTTCCACGCGCACCCGGGCCCACTGGAACGGGTGCTCTTCCGGGCGCACGTCTCCTGGGTCGCGCCGTAGGACCGGATAGGTGCCGGGCTTGGCCTCGCAGGAGATGGTGACGGTGGTCGTCACCAGCGGATCCATCATGCGCATCTTGCCTGCCGTGATGAACGCGGATGAGCGCATGATGTCGCCGTTTGAGGCCTCGCCCCGTTTCTGCTGGGCGTCGATCGTCAGCTGGTCGCCGGGCCGCACCGACCTGACGCTTCCGTAGGTGAGCGATGGCGTCGGCTGTGAGGACGAAGCCGAGGCCGGCCCGGCCGCCAGGAGGGGCAGCAGGAGCGGAAGCGCCGCCCACGCGGCAGTGCGGAATCTGTCCATCGCTCTTGCCTGTCCTGTCTTCTGACGCCGTACCCGGCAGCATTCCGGGGGTCGGTATGCTGGCCGCTCTTCATTGTCGAACTGGTGTGCGATTGCGTTGCGTGAAGCTCGACGTCACCCACTCGCCGTTCGGCTCACTCCAAGACGGAAAGACACCTCGTTGCGTTCCAGATACAGCTGGATTCCTGCCCTCGTGCTCGGACTGTGCGCGGGCATACTCGGCCCCGGGCATGCGTCCGCCGCGACCGGCTCCCCTGCTCCCTCGGGCGGACCGAGCCTCAGCGAGGAGGAGAAGTACTGGACGGCGGACCGCATGGACAACGCGGTCCCGGTCGACGCCGCACCGGCCCCGGCCGCCGCCAGGCACGGAATCAGCGCACAGCGCGCCGCCGCCCACCGGCCGCCGCCGTCCGGCACACCTGACCCCGAGCACTTCCTCGGCCACCCGATGGTGGGCACCTTCTTCTACGACGGCAGGCCTCTGGGTGGCCCGATGACCTACTGCACGGGCAGCGTCGTGCACACGGCCGCCAAGGACATCGTCCTGACCGCCGGGCACTGCGGAATCGGCCTGGACACGGCGAAGCACGCCATTTTCGTGCCCCGTTACCGCATCGGTAAGTCCGCCGCCGAGCAGCCGGACGGCGTCTTCCCGGTCGCCAAGGTGTACCGGGACCAGCGCTACTCGAGGAACACCAAGGCGGCCGCGTCCGACCTCGACCTGGCCTTCGCCCAGGTCGACGCCAACAGCCGCGGCAAGGTGGAGGACGTCACGGGGGCTCTGACCTTCACGCCCACCAGCAGCTACCGTCACAAGGTCACCGTCATCGGCTATCCCGGCTCGGCCGGCGACAACCCCGGGCACGTGCCGGTCCGCTGCCCCGTCAGCACCTCCCAGCTGCCGGGCTTCCGCCAGATGCGCATGACCTGCAAGGGCTTCTACAACGGTGTCTCCGGCGGTCCCTGGATCGAGGACTACAACAGCACCACCGGTACCGGCAAGGTCATCGGCAACACGGGCGGATACAACGGCGGCGGCAACGACGCCAACGACGACTGGGTGACGTACGCACCGGTCTACGGCAAGGACGCCCAGGACCTGTTCAACCACGCCGCCGACCACAAGGAGCTGCCCCAGAAGCCGCCCTACGAGGGATCCGGGGACCCGTGGCTGCCCGGCTCGGCGGCCACCTGGCAGCACGCCGGCCTGCTGGCCTCGGGTGACTTCCGGCAGACCGGGCACAGCGACATGATCGTGGTCTGGACCGACGGCGAGGTCACGCTCTACCCCGGCAACGGACACGGCGGCTACGACACCGAACGGCAGCTGCTGGCCGCCAACGGCACCTGGAAGAACGCCAAGACCATCACCGCGGGCGACTTCACCGGGTCCAGGCAGTTCGACCTGCTGGTCCGCTGGTCGGACGGCGAGGTGACGCTGTACGGCGACGTCGGCAGCAAGGGCCTGAACTGGTCCGGCATCCAGATGATCAAACCCAACGACACCTGGAAGAACGCGGTCCAGATCTCCGCGGGCCGCTTCGCCGCGGCCCAGTTCGTCACCGACCTCATCGTGCGCTGGACCGACGGGGAACTGACCCTCTACACCAACGTCAGTGCCGGTACGTTCGGTCAGGAGCACAAGCTCAAGGACCCGAACGGCACCTGGAAGAACGCCACGCTCCTCACCAGCGGCGAGTTCTCCGGCAACACCAAGTGGGACCTCATGGTGCGCTGGGTCGACGGTGAACTCGACAACTACGTAGGTACCACCACCTCGGGCCTGGGCAAGGAGCAGCGCATCCTCGACCCCAACAAGACCTGGACCCACGACACAGCCATGACGACCGGCGACTACACCGGAAACGGCCGTACCGACGACCTCGTCATCCGCTGGTCCGACGGGGAGACCACCATGTACACCGACACCGGCGCCGCACAGCTGGGAACCGAGCATATGCTCGTCACCCCGACCTCCTGACCCGCCGACCCCGTTTCGGGGGAGTGGCAAGCGGCGCGGGGCCGCGCAGGATGAGGGACATGGCGGTACGCATTCACTTCACCGACGACGACCGGTTCGGGTCACCCCTGTAGCCATGGCCGATTCCGAGGATCGGAACCGGCCATGGCCCGGGTGGGCGTCAGTGGCCCAGCACGCAGGGGCGCAACGTCTGGATGAAGTAGTCGTTGTCGCCGTGCAGGTGGATCGTTGTGGACAGATCCAGTCTTTCGCAGATCTTGCCCGTTTGCTCATCGATCAGGAAGTGGTGGGACAGGGTGGCGTGGTACCCGGTGTTGTGCTGAATGGAGAGAGAAGTGTTCTCATCGGTTGTGGTCCGCCCCGCTCGCTGCTTGTTGCCGCAGGTGCGTGTGTACCCGACCCCGCCGAACCATCCGGTGCCCGCCGAGAGCTGCCAGTTGTTGGAGCAGCTGTAGTTGTACCAGACCTGGCTCTGGGTGATCTTGCTGAGCTTGACGGCGTGGCCGTTCCGGCCGCAGTTGTTGCGGCTTTGGACGTACATCGTCGGTTTGTCGAGCTGAACCTCGTGGACCTGGATCTCGTCGTAGCCGCCGGTCACTGTCCTGCTGTAGAACCGGATGGACCCGTGTGCGTCGACCAGGAGGCAGACTCCGAGAGGTGATGTCGCGGAGAAATAGACCTCGTAGGGGTGGCTGTGCCACTTGAAGTCGGCGGCCTGCGCAGGGGCGGCCAGACCGGCGACCAGCGCTATCGCCGCAACGAAAGGAAGAATGATCTTCTTGAGCATGGAAAGGAGGTTACGGAAAGCGCTTCACGGCTTCCCTGATTTTTCTTTGAGTTGACCTGGTGCAGGGTGAAGAAAGAGTGGAGCCCCTGGCTGAGGCGGCTGTGTACGTGCCACCCCATGATTTCTCAGGATGGCAAGCGGCGCGGGGCCGCGCAGGATGAGGAACATGGCGGTACGCATTCACTTCACCGACGACGACCTCTCTCAGATCCGGCTGGCGCAGGCTCCGGACCCGATGTGGGAAGCGCTGCTGAGCATGCACATGCTGCAGACGGACACCGGGTCGTTGGTCTTCGGCAGTTGGCGGCAGACGGTACGCCGCCAACTGCCCGCCCCCGTAGGTGAGTTGCTGCGGCTCGCGCCACCGGTCGGCTACTCTGCGGACTTCCTCACCCCGGCCGCCGGCACCGGTGGCCTGGACGCAGGTGTCGGCGCCCTGCTGTCCACGCCACGGCAGCGTCTCGGGCGGGATCTGGCCGAACTCGCCGGCGCCGGACGCCGGTTGCCCTCCTGGGCGCGGCTGCTCGCCGACGGCGACAAGGACACCGTCACCCACCTCGGACGCCTGCACCGGCACTACTTCGCGACCGCGCTGGCCCCCTGGTGGAACCGCATCCGTACCCGCTTCGACGCCGAACGCGCCGCACACACCCGCTACTTGGCCGACCACGGCCTCGGAGGACTGCTCAACTCCCTGCACGCCGGACTCGCCTGGCACCGACCGGTCCTGGAACTCACCGGCCTGGGCATCGACCGCGACATCCACCTCGACGGCCGCGGACTCCTGTTGCTGCCCTCGTACTTCTGCTGGCGCAGGCCCACGCTGCTCAAGGATCCGACGCTGCCGTGCGTCGTGGTCTATCCCATGGCGCACGAGGGTGCGCTGAGCACCGCTCCGGGCCTACGTTCCCTGGACGCGCTCCTCGGCCGCACCCGTGCCGAGATCCTCGAATCGGTGGCCGGTCGCGGCGTGACGACGACCGAACTCGCCCACGACACGGGCGTCGCCATGGCCACCGCCAGCCACCACGTCGGCATCCTGCGCGAGGCGGGCCTGCTCAGCACGTGCCGGGCGGGCAGGGCCGTGCTTCATACGGTCACGCCACTGGGGCTTGCCCTTCTGGACGGGCGGTGAGGGCGGAGACGTAGGTGAGAAAGCCTTCCCAGGCGGGGGCAGGGAGGGTGAGGTGGGGGCCCTGCTTGTTCTTGGAGTCGCGGATGTGGATGGTGGTGGGGCAGGTGGCTACCTCTACGCAGTCGCCGTCGCCGCTGCTGGAGTAGCTCGACTTGTGCCAGTTCAGAGCGACTTCGACGCAGTCGCAGTCGCCGTCGCCGCCGCTGCTGTAGCTGCTCTTGAACCAGGTCAGTTCAGAGGTCTTCATAGCTCCCCTCGCATCCGTTGCAACAGGCTCCGAGAGTCTTCCGCGGTGAGAGCCTGTGACCGCATCCTGGCATACCGCTGGTGAAGGATGCTGATCTCTTTCGCGTCGGATACGAGCAGTCCGCCTCGCTGTCCCTCGCAGTAGGCGAACCACTTGTTCTTCGGGGTCTCCAGAAGCTGCATGGGCCCGGCCAGCCCGCCATGGGACTCCCGAACCGTTGGCATGACCTGGACCTCGACGTTCCGCAGTTCGCCGATCTCCAGTACGTGGTCGATGGCTTCCCGCGTGATCTCGGCTCCGCCCGTGCGCCGCCGGAAGACGTGCTCCTCCACGATGAAGCCGAACGCTGTGTTCGGGAGGTCCCGCAGTAACTGCTGGCGCTTGGCTCGGGCGGCCCAGTTGTCCTCGATCTGGTTGTCATCCAGTGGCGGCAGCTGCTGGGTGAACAGAACCCGTGCGTACCGCTCCGCCTGCAGCAGCCCCGGCACCATCCTCGACTCGTACGTGTAGAGGGTGATCGCGAGCTTCTCCATGGCAGCCCACCGCCGGAACCAGGAAGCCAGCCCCGCCTCCCGCTCCAGGTACTCCGCCGCCTTCCTCAGTGCCCCGGTGTTCCCCAGCGCGGCCTCCGCTGCCTCCACGAACCCGAGGTCCGGCATGCGCCTGCCCAACTCGATGGAAGCGATCGTATGTTTGGAGTACCCCACCAGGTCCCCGAGCTCCTCCCTGCTGAGCCCGTGGTACTCCCGGAGGGCTTGGAGGACCGCTCCGAACTGGCGCAGACTGACCGATGACTCCGGCTCACCGCCGCTTCCCGTACCCATGCTGGACATGGTCACGGCCGGTCACAGGTACTGTCCACCCGGTCACCACGTACGCTCCCGCAGCGTACGCGCCTCCCACCTGGTGAACTGCCCACCCCACCCGCCAAATTGGCCCCATGACAGGCCTCCCCACCCCCCAACCCACGGTCACCGTACGTGTGTTCGCTCAGCGTCTGACCGCCACCCCGCGGGCCGCCCGCCTCGCCCGGCATCTCGCCGTGAACCAGCTGCACGCCTGGGGCATCCCGCACGGCAGTGACGCCTCCGACGACGTCGCCCTGATCGTCGCCGAGCTGGCCGCCAACGCCGTCACGCACGGCCGTGTCCCCGGGCGGGACTTCGAGTTGCGGCTCTCGCTCGTCACGGGCAGCGTCCGTATCGAGGTCACCGACACCCGCGCCGAACGGCACCCGCAGGTCGTGCCGCCGCCCGCACACCTCCTCGACGAGACCGGCCGCGGACTGCTCCTCGTGGATGCGCTCGCCGACCGGTGGGAGGTCCTGGACCGCGAGCCGCCGCCCGGCAAGACCGTTCGCGCGGAGGTCGACCTGCCGGGCTGGCTGTCCCTTGCCAGATGCAGAGCCTGAGGCCTGTTGCGCAGCCGTGTATGGACCATCCGTCAGGGAAACCTGATGGTGGGGAAGTTCACGCGCGGCTGTCGCCGCGGCGGCTGGGGGGGAGCTCACTGTGGCTCGTGCTGTCGGGATCGACCTTGGTACGACGCATTCCGTGGTCAGTGTTCTCGAAGGCGGAGAACCGACCGTCATCACCAACGCGGAGGGCGCCAGGTCCACGCCGTCCGTCGTCGCCTTCACGAAGGACCATGACGTGCTGGTCGGCGAGGCGGCCAAGCGGCAGTCGGTGACCAATACGGACCGCACCATTTCCTCGGTCAAGCGCCACATGGGCACCGGCTGGAAGATCGACATCGACGGCAGGGACTTCACGCCGCAGCAGATCAGCGCGTTCATCCTGCAGAAGCTGAAGCGGGACGCCGAGGCGTACCTGGGCGAGCGGGTCACCGATGCGGTGATCACTGTTCCGGCCTATTTCAACGACTCCGAGCGGCAGGCCACCAAGGAGGCCGGCGAGATCGCGGGGCTGAACGTCCTGCGCATCATCAGCGAGCCGACCGCCGCCGCTCTCGCCTACGGCGTGGACAGGGACGACGAGACAGCCCTGGTCATCCACTTCGGCGGCGGCACCTTCGACGTGTCACTGGTGGACATCGGCAACGACGTGGTCGAGGTGAAGGCCACCAACGGCGACAGCCGGCTCGGCGGTGACGACTGGGACCAGCGCATCGTCGACCACCTGGTCAAGCGGTTCGCCAAGGGCCACGGCGTCGATCTGTCCAGGGACGGGCTGGCGCTGCGGCGCCTGCGCGAGGCCGTGGAGAGGGCGAAGGTCGAGCTCTCCTCGACCACGGAGACCACGATCGGCCTGCCTTACATCACGACGTCCACCGAGGGTCCGCTGCATCTGGACGAGAGGCTCACCCGGGACGAGTTCGAGCAGCTCACCGCCGATCTGCTGGAGCGCTGCAGGACACCATTCCACAACGTCATCAAAGACGCCGGCATCAGGCTCTCGGATATCGACCACGTCGTCCTCGTCGGCGGCTCGACACGCATGCCCGCCCTCATCCAACTCGTCGACGAACTGACCGAAGGCAAGGAGCGCAAACGCGTCCGTTCGGACGACCCGGTCGCCGTCGGTGCCGCCTTGCAGGCCGGCATCATCAAGCACGAGGTGGGGGGTCTCCTGCTGCTCGACGTCGCTCCGCTGTCCCTCGGCGTCGAGTCCAAGGGCGGCATCATGACCAAGTTGATCGAGCGCAACACCACGATCCCGACCAAGCGCTCCGAGATCTTCACCACGGCACGGGACAACCAGTCGGCGCTGGAGATCCAGGTCTACCAGGGCGAGCGCGAGCTCGCGACGTACAACAACAAGCTCGGCACCCTCGAACTGACCGGTCTGCCTCCGGCGAAGGCGGGCGAACCGCAGATCGACGTCGCCTTCGAGATCGACGCCAACGGCATCCTGAGCGTCTCCGCGAAGGACCTCGGCACCGGCAAGGAGCAGCGCGTGCGGGTTTCCGGCGGCTCCGCCCTGCCAAAGGCCGACCTGGAGCGCATGGTGCGTGAGGCCGAGCGCTACGCGGAGTGGGAGCGGGAGCGCTGGGAGGCCGCCGAGATCCGCGACCGGGCCGATCAATTCGTCTACGCCACCGAGAAGTTCATCCATGACCACGAGGACACCGTGGCGAGCGACACCAGGGCCGAGGTAGAGGCCGCGGTCCGCGAGCTCAAGCTGGCCCTGAAGATCGGGGACAGCGCGGCCGTCAGGGAGGCCACCGAGAAGGCCGCCACCACGGCGCAGAATCTCCACCGTCGAGGCACCACTGAGGCTGCGCCCCTTCAGGGGCACGGGGAACTGCGCGATCAGCCACAATGAGCCCCCGCCCGGCCACGCACCGCACCCCTACGACGATCAGCCGGCTTGACCCATCCCCGCCGCGTTCGGCCAGCTCTGGGCATTCGGCCAGCCGGTGGCCGGGGCGGGGGTGAGGCCTGGGGCGGGGCCCGTGGTGCCTCGTACCTGAGCCGCCGTCAGGCCACCCCGGGCAGGGACACCCGGCGGGGTCGGGCCGGGGGCCGGAGCGGGTACCGGGGTGGGCATCGGCGCCGGGGCCGGTACCGGAGCCGGCTGCTGCATCGGAGCGGGAACGGGCTGCATCGGGGCGGGAACGGGCTGCATCGGGGCCTGGGCCGGGAAGCCGACCGGTTGGGGCGCCACCTGGGCCACCGCCGGCATCGGAGCCTGGGCCGCCGCCGGCATCGGCATGGGCATCGGCTGCCCGCCCCCCGCCCCCGAACCGCCGGAAGCCATCGCGGCAAGGGGCATGCCCGCCCCGTTGGTGGCGCTGACCAGTCGGTCCACGGCCGCCGTACCCGAGCTGTAGCTGGTCCCGGCGCTCAGCTCGGGTACGGCGGCTCCCCTCCTGGTCCCGTAGAGCACCTGTTCCAGGCCGGACACCAGGCGACGCACATCCACCTGGGGGCGCACCACGAGTCGCAGGAAGCGGCTGGACGAACCGATCTTGTTGCCGCACTCGCGGACCAGGATCCGGTGCTCGGTGAGCATCCGGTCCCGGACCACGGTGCCTTCGGCACCCACGGGGAGGCGTACGAAGAGGAAGTTGCCCTGGGAGGGGTAGACCGTGAGGCCGGGGAGGGCCGAGAGCTGGCTGGCCATGTCCAGACGGTCACGACGCACCTGGTGGAGGCTCTGCGCGTACTCGGCGCCGTGCTCCTTGAGCATGAACACCACGTACTCGGCGAAGGCGTTGAGGTTCCACTTCGGGAGCATGGAGCGGACGCGGCCGGCCAGGGCCGGGTTGGCGACCAGGTAGCCGAAACGTATGCCGTGCAGGCCGAAGTTCTTGCCGAGGCTGCGCAGCACGACGACGTTCGGGCGGATCATCGCCTCCTGGACGACCGACGGTTCGGCCTCGGCGTCGGCGAATTCCAGGAACGACTCGTCGATGACGATCAGGTCCAGATCGGCCATCGCGTCCATGAACTGCACGAGCGCCTGCTTGTGCAGGAAGCCGCCGTCCGGGTTGTTCGGGTTGCAGATGACGGCGACCCGGGTGCCGCGGGCCCGGATGAACTCGGCGTACTTGGTGAGGTCCAGGGCGAAGCCGCTGGACTCCTGCAGCGGGAACATGTCGACCCGCTTGCCGGTCTCCATCGGCTGGTCGGTCCAGCGGCCGAAGGTGGGGACGGGGATGGCGAGGGACTCGCGGACCATCAGATGGTCGATCCAGGTGATCAGCTCGGTCGAGCCGTTGCCCATCGCCACGCACTGCGGCGGGAGCTGCAGCAGGTTGCACAGCTCGGCGGTGATCGTGTCGGCGCTGCTCGGGTAGTACGTGACGATGTCGCGCAGGCGGGCCGACATCTCGTCGAACATCGCCGGGGTCGGGAAGTACGGATTACAGGGAATGCAGAAGTCCACGGGGCCGGTCCCGTCGCCGCCCTCCCGCGTCAACGCCGCCATCGACGGGCTGTGTGCCGCGTTGCTGCCGAACAGCGAGGTGACGTTGTCGGGCATGGAACCTCCGTATGAGGCGGGCCCGGCAGGGACGACCGGGCCCGTCGCGTTTGGGTGGCCCGCGCGGGGGAGCACGGGCCGCCCTTTCATACGGAGACAACCGTGACGCTGTTCAATCAATGTGAAACTAGTGTGAGTTCGGGAACCGGAAGGCGTTGCTCATCGTCTCTGTTCCGGTGCTCGACGTCACACACCGGACGAGTGCACCGTCACGCGCTGAAGGTGTGCACCGTCCGCGTCCGATACGTCTGCCCCGGCCGCAGCACGGTCGACGGGAAGTTCGCGTGGTTCGGCGAGTCCGGGAAGTGCTGCGTCTCCAGGCACAGCCCGTCACCCTGGCGGTAGGTCCTGCCGCCGGTGCCGGTGAGCGTGCCGTCGAGGAAGTTGCCGGAGTAGAACTGCAGGCCCGGCTGGTCGGTGGCGATCTTCAGGGTGCGGCCGGAGTGCGGGTCACGCAGGGTGGCGACGTGCTCGGGCTCGGGCGTGACGCCCTTGTCCAGGACCCAGTTGTGGTCGTAGCCCTTGGCCTGCATCTGCTGGACGTGGCCGTCGCGGATGTCGCGGCCGATCGGCTTGGTCTTGCGGAAGTCGAACGGGGTGCCGGAGACCGTGGCCAGTTCGCCCGTGGGGATCAGGCCCGTGTCGGTGGGCGTGTAGTGGCCGGCGGCGATCGACAGCTCGTGGTCCTCGATCGTGCCGCTGCCCTCGCCCGCCAGGTTCCAGTAGACATGGCTGGTGAGGTTGACGACCGTGGCCTTGTCGGTGGTGGCCTCGTAGTCGATGATCCAGTCGCCGTGCTCGGTGAGGGTGTACGTCACCTTCGCCTTGAGGGTGCCGGGGTAGCCCATCTCGCCGTCGATGCTGGTGTGATGCAGTACCAGACCGACGTCGGAGCCCTTGGCGAACGGCTCGACGTCCCAGAGGTGCTTGTCGAAGCCCTGCTCGCCGCCGTGCAGGCTGTTGACGTCGTCGTTCACGGACAGCTGGTGGCTCTTGCCGTCCAGGGTGAACCGGCCCTTGGCCATGCGGTTGCCGTAGCGGCCGATCAGGGCGCCGAAGTAGGGGGTCTTGGCGACGTAGTCGTCGATGTTGTCGAAGCCCAGGGAGACGTTGGTGTAGTGGCCGTGCCGGTCCGGGATCTCCAGGGACTGCACGATCCCTCCGTAGGAGAGGACCTTCAGCCGGGTCCCGCCGTTCTCCAGCGACCAACTGTGGATCTCCGTGCCGTCGGCGAGCTTGCCGAAGAGCGATTTCACTGGTCCTGTGTCTCCCTCCCATGGGAAGGGCCCCGCCTTCCGGCGGGGCTCGATCCGGTCACTCCGGTCTACGAGCCGGACTTGCGCTTGTTCCACACGTCGAACCCGACCGCGGCCAGCAGGGCGAGGCCCTTGATGACCTGCTGCCAGTCGGTGCCGACGCTGAGGAGGTTCATGCCGTTGTTCAGCACGCCGAGGACGAGACCACCGATGATCGCGCCGAGGACGGTACCGACACCGCCGCTCATGGACGCGCCACCGATGAACGACGAGGCGATGGCTTCGAGCTCGAAGTTCAGGCCCGCCTTCGGAGATGCCGCGTTCAGACGGGCGGCGACCACCAGACCCGCCAGGGCCGCGAGCACGCCCATGTTCAGGAAGACAAGGAAGGTGACCTTCTTGTCCTTGACGCCGGACAGCTTCGCCGCCGGCAGGTTGCCGCCGATCGCGTAGATGTGACGGCCGAAGACCGCGTTGCGCATGACGTAGCCGTAGCCGACCACCAGCACACCGAGGACGATCAGGATGATCGGCGCGCCCTGGTAGCTGGCGAGCAGCATCGTGACCGCGAGGATCGCCGCGGCGATGGCGACCAGCTTGAGCAGGAAGGCGTTGCGCGGGAGCACGGCCAGGGAGAACTCCTGCTCGCGCTTGCGGGCGCGGACCTCCTGGAAGACCACGGAGGCCAGCAGGACGAAGCCGAGCAGCAGCGTGAGGTTGTGGTAGTTGGTGTTCGGGCCGACCTCCGGCAGGAAGCCGTTGCCGAGCTTCTGCAGGCCGTTCGGGAACGGGCCGAGGGTCTGGCCTTGGAGCAGGATTTCCGTCAGACCGCGGAAGAGCAGCATGCCGGCCAGGGTCACGATGAAGGACGGTATGCCGAGATACGCGATCAGGAAGCCCTGCGCCGAGCCGGCCACGGCGCCTATCAGCAGGCACAGCACCAACGCGACCGGCCATGCCACATGGTGGTTGACCATCAGCACAGCCGAGAACGCGCCGACGAACGCGGTCAGCGAGCCGACCGACAGGTCGATGTGCCCGGCGATGATCACCAGCATCATGCCGATGGCGAGGACCAGGATGTAGCTGTTCTGCAGCACCAGGTTGGAGACGTTGCGCGGCAGCAGCAGTTTGCCGTCGGTCCAGATCTGGAAGAGGACGACGATCAGGCCCAGCGCGATCAGCATGCCGTGCTGCCGCATATTGCGGCGCAGACCGCCGACGATCAGCTGCAGCAGGTTGCCGTCGGCGGCCGACCCCCCGCTCTTCCCGGGCGGCGCCGAGGCCGGGACCTTGTCCGTCACATCCGTGCTCATCGGGTTACCTCTTTGTCCTTCGTCATCTGGCGCATCAGCACTTCCTGCGTGGCCTCGGCCCGCGGGACCTCACCCGTGAGCCGCCCGGCGGCCATGGTGTAGATGCGGTCGCACATTCCGAGCAGCTCCGGCAGCTCGGAGGAGATGAAGACGACCGCCTTGCCCTCCGCGGCCAGCTGGTCGATGACCGTGTAGATCTCGTACTTGGCGCCCACGTCGATACCGCGCGTCGGCTCGTCCAGGATCAGCACCTCGGGACCCGCGAAGATCCACTTGCTGAGGACGACCTTCTGCTGGTTGCCGCCGGAGAGCCGGCCCACCGTCTCGAAGACGGTCGGCGCCTTGATGTTCATGGACTTGCGGAAGCGCTCGGAGACCTTCCGCTCCTCGTGCTCGTCGACCACACCCCGCTTCGCGACCTTTCCCAGGGCGGTCAGCGAGATGTTCCGGTTGATGTTGTCGATGAGGTTGAGGCCGTAGTGCTTGCGGTCCTCGGTGACGTACGCGATGCCGTGTCCGACCGCCTCCGCGACGGTCTTCGTACGGATCTCCTTGCCGTCCTTGAGGACCGTGCCGCCCGCGTGCCGGCCGTAGCTGCGCCCGAAGACGCTCATGGCCAGCTCCGTGCGGCCCGCGCCCATCAGACCCGCGATGCCCACGATCTCCCCGCGCCGCACGTTGATCGACACGTCGTCGACCACCTTGCGCTGCTGGTCGATCGGGTGGTGCACCGTCCAGTTGCGGATCTCCAGCGCGGGCGCCGCGTCCTCCTCGCCCTCGTACGCCGTGCGTTCGGGGAAGCGGTGGTCGAGGTCACGCCCGACCATGCCGGAGATGATGCGGTCCTCGGTGGTCTCCGCCGACTTCACGTCCAGGGTCTCGATGGACCTGCCGTCGCGGATGATCGTCACCGAGTCGGCGACCCGCCGGATCTCGTTCAGCTTGTGGGAGATGATGATCGAGGTGATGCCCTGCTTCTTCAACTCCAGGATGAGATCCAGGAGTTTGCCGCTGTCCTCGTCGTTGAGAGCCGCGGTCGGCTCGTCGAGGATCAGCAGCTTCACCTTCTTGGACAGCGCCTTGGCGATCTCCACCAGCTGCTGCTTGCCCACGCCGATGTCGGCGATCCGGGTCTCCGGGTGGTCGGTCAGACCCACCCGGCGCAGCAGCTCGGTGGCGTGCTTGAGCGTCTCGTTCCAGTTGATGAACCCGCCCGAGGCGTGTTCGTTGCCGAGGAAGATGTTCTCCGCGATCGACAGGAACGGCACCAGCGCCAGTTCCTGATGGATGATCACGATGCCGTGCTGCTCGCTCGCCCGGATGTCCTTGAACTCGACGGTCTCACCCTCGAAGAGGATGTCGCCCTCGTACGTGCCGTGCGGATGGACGCCGGAGAGCACCTTCATCAAGGTGGACTTCCCGGCGCCGTTCTCACCGCAGATGGCATGGACCTCGCCCTGACGAACAGTCAGCGTGACGTCCGACAGCGCTTTGACCCCGGGAAAGGTCTTGACGATCGAGCGCATTTCCAGGACGGGTCCCGCCATGGTGTGCCCTTTCAATCCGTAGGAACGGTCGGTGTGAGTGTCGATATGCGGCTCCGCCGCGTGGCCGACACCACCGACAGGGGGACTACTTCAGCTGGTCCGCCGTGTAGTAGCCGGTGTCGACCAGTTCCTTCGTGTAGTTGGTCTTGTCGACGCTCACCGGCTGCAGCAGGTAGGCGGGGACGGTCTTGACACCGTTGCCGTACGACTTGGTGTCGTTGATCTCGGGCTTCTTGCCGTTGAGAACGTCGTCGATCATGTTCGAGGCGACCTTGGCGAGCTTGCGGATGTCCTTGTAGACGGTCTGCGTCTGCTGGCCCGCGATGATCGACTTCACCGAGGCGAGCTCGGCGTCCTGGCCGGTGATGACCGGCAGCGGCTTGCTGGCCGAGCCGTAACCGTCCGACTTCAGGGCGGCGAGGATGCCGATGGAGATGCCGTCGTACGGCGACAGGACCGCGTCGACCTTGGCGCTGCCGTACGTTGAGGTGAGGATGTCCTCCATGCGCTTCTGCGCGGTGGCACCGTCCCAGCGCAGCGTGGTGACCTGGGTGAGCGCGGTCTGCTTGGACTTGACGACGAGCTGCTTCTTGTCGATGTACGGCTGGAGCACGCTCATCGCGCCGTTGAAGAAGTACTTGGTGTTGTTGTCGTCGTTGGAGCCGGCGAACAGCTCGATGTTGAACGGGCCCTTCTTGCCGCTGTCCAGGCCGAGCTTCTGCACGATGTACGAGCCCTGGAGCTTGCCGACCTTCTCGTTGTCGAACGAGGCGTAGTAGTCGACGTTCTTCGTGCCGAGGATCAGGCGGTCGTAGGAGATCACCGGGATCTTGGCGTCGGCGGCCTGCTGCAGCACGTTGTTCAGCGACTTGTTGTCGATGGCCGCGATGATCAGGCCCTTGACGCCCTGCGTGATCAGGTTCTCGATCTGCGAGACCTGCTGGTCGGGGTCGTCCTCGCCGTAGACCAGCTTGGTCTTGTAGCCCTTGGCCTCAAGGTCCTTGACGACGTTCTTGCCGTCGGCGATCCAGCGCTCGGAGGACTTGGTGGGCATCGCGATACCGATGGTGCCGCCCTTGGCGCTGCCCTTGTCCTCCTTGCTGCCGCCCTCGCCGCTCTGGCCGCAGGCGGACAGGGTCAGGGCGAGGGAAGCGGCTCCGGCGACGGCGGCGAGTGCGGCTCTGCGAGTGCGCATGATCATCATCCTTGATGTCTGTGGGGCAGGCTCGGTCTGGCTGTGCAAGGACGCTTGGACGGCGGGTGCGGAGACCGAGTGGTATGTGGGATTCTGTTTGAGCCCGTCTTCTTCTGTGAAGGGGCGTTGTTTGAACGTTATACGGACGTGCTGAACCGCTTGAGCGTGCCGGGCAGGCGTGACCCGAGGGGTGCCATGTCGCCGTCGGCTCCGTGCCGTTCGAGCAGGTCGAGGGCCAGTCGGCCGCGCCGGACGCGTTCCTTGGCGGTGGCGAGTGTCAGGTCCCGCATGTGGTTGCCGTACGGGTAGATGCCGGGCGCCTTGGACAGCCCGAACTTCAGGTACAGCGGCGCCCCTCGCCGGATCAGCTCGGCGACCTCGTACATCCGGACATATCCCCCCAGGTCGTCGGGGGCCTCGATGTACATGTCCATGGGGGCGGCGGAGACCCGCCGGATCTCGGTGAGGTGATCCAGTGTCAGGTCGCTGGGCACGTTGATGGAGTCGCCGCCCAGCTGCTCGTACACCGCGTACGCGGCCGGGTTGACCGGACCGATCAGCGCCGAGACCTTCAGGGTGGTGTCGGCCGGGATGATGCCGGCGACGCGTGCGCGGTGCAGCGTCCACAGCACGCCCTCGTCGGCGACGAGGAGGCACTTGACGCCCAACTCGGTGGCGCGGACGGCATCTTCGACGCACCCTGCGACGGCGTCGTGCCCGCGGGCGCGCAGACCGGCCCCCCGTGAGTCGGTGCGCGTGGAACCGCCGATGTCCCAGGTGCCGCGCGGGCCGGTGAACAGGCAGAGCTCGATGTCGCGTTCGCCGGTCGCCTCGACCATTTCGGTGATCTCGGCGTCGGTCAGCATCCACACGCCGCTGCCCTGGCTGATCCGGTGGATCGGCACATCGAGGCGCGAGGACTCCTTGAGGACGACGGCCAGCGCTTCGGGACCCTCGCACGAGGGGATCTCGGTGCGCCAGCGGCCACCACCCGGGAAGGCGTGGGGCGAGGCGTCGGCAGGGGAGAGGTCGGGCGCGCCCAGACCGAGGGCGGCGAGCGCCTGCTCGCCGGGTCGACGGGCTGCCGGGGCGGAAGCGTCGGTCACAAGGTGTCCTTAGAGTGTTCGGTATTTCGGACGAAGTTCGCGGCTCAAACCGTGCGGGGCTTGGGTGTACGCCGGTGCGAGGCCGTCAGGTCACCCGCACCGGCGTACTGCTAGGGGCGAAGGAGGACCTTGCCGACCTTCGGATCACCGGACCCGACGAGCTCGATGGCCTGCGGGAACTCGGCGAGCGGCAGCTCGTGCGTGACCAGCGGCAGCGGGTCGAGCAACCCGGCCCCGAACACCCGCACGGTGTGCGCCCACGCGTCCGGCGGCGCCCCGAAGACGGAGTGCACCTCCAGCTGCCGTACGACGAGATCCGTCGGGTCGAGCCCGTTCGCACCCGGCGCCGGGATCCCGGTGAGGACCAGGCGCCCGCCACGCCGCAGCAGGGCGGCGGAGGTCCGCGCGGCGTCGGCGGACCCGGCGGTCTCGATGACGACGTCGAAGTCGTCCGGGAGCGCCTCGTCCTTCGTACGGAAGTCGGTCGCGCCGTACTGCCGCGACAGCGCCTCGCGGTCCCGGCGGGTGCCGACGACCAGCAGCTCCACCGGCGAGACGGCCTTGAGGAACTGCACCGCGAACATCCCGAGGGTGCCGGTGCCGACCACGGCGACCTTCTCGCCCGGCTGCGCGTTCGCCTTGAGAGCGGCGGCCGCGATGCAGGCGGCCGGCTCCAGCAGGGCCGCCGCCGTCAGGTCCGCGTCGTCGGGCAGCACGTGCAGCAGTCTCGCCGGGAGGGTCAGCGTGGGCGCCATCGCGCCCGGCTGGGTGAACCCGGTCTCCTCGTACCCGGCGCTGCACAGCGTGGTCTCACCCGCGTGGCAGCGGTCGCACACCTGGCAGTTCCGGAAGCCCTCGCCGACGACCTTGCGGCCGACCAGCGTCCCGGTGATCCCGGCGCCGACCCGCTCGACCGTTCCGGACCACTCGTGGCCGGGCGTGAGCGGGTAGCGCACGTACCCCTCGGGCCGGTTGCCCTGGAACACCTCCCGGTCGCTGCCGCAGATCCCGCTCGCGTGCACCCGCACCAGCGCCTCGCCCGGACCGGGGTCGCGGGGCGTGTGCTCGGCCAGGTGGAACGTGCCCGGGGCGTCGACGACGACGGCGGCGGAACTCACTGGTCGCCCTTCGGGTTCCGCTTCTCCCAGCCCTCGGCCCACAGGTCGAAGTGCGCCCGCTGCTGGGGGAACTCAGCGGCGGCGTCCACGTCCAGCTCCACGCCCAGGCCGGGCGCGTCGGAGAGGTGGAAGCAGCCGTCCTCCGGGTTCACCTGCGGCGCGCCCTTGACCACCTTCTTGATCTCGGCGTCCGCGAAGTCGTTGAAGTGCTCGAGGATCTTGAAGTTCGGGGAGGTGAAGCCGACCTGGAGCGAGGCGGAGGTGAGCACCGGCCCGCCCACGTTGTGCGGGGCGACCAGCATGTAGTGGGTCTCGGCGGTCGCGGCCAGCTTGCGCGTCTCCCAGATGCCGCCGATGTGGCCCACGTCCGGCTGGATGATGTCGACGGCCTGGCTCTCGAAGAGCTCCCGGAACTCGATCCGGTCGTGGATGCGCTCACCCGTGGCCACCGGCATGTCCACCTTCGCGGCGACCTTCTCCAGCGCCTTCAGGTTCTCCGGCGGCACCGGCTCCTCCAGCCAGGCGGGCTTGAAGGGCGCGAGCTCCTTGGCCAGCCGGACGGCGGTGGCGGGGGAGAAGCGGCCGTGCATCTCCAGCATCAGCTCGGACTCGGGGCCGATGGCGTCCCGGACGGCCTCGATCAGCGAGACCGCGTACATGGTCTGCTCGTGGTCGAGCTCGAAGTGCCCGGTGCCGAAGGGGTCGATCTTCAGCGCCCGGTAACCGCGCTCCATGACGCCCTGGGCGGCCTTGTGGTACGCCTCGGGCGTCCGCTCGGTGGTGTACCACCCGTTGGCGTAGGCCTTGACCTTGTCGGTGACCTTGCCGCCGAGCAGCTGCCACACCGGCACGCCGAGGGCCTTGCCCTTGATGTCCCAGCAGGCCATCTCGACGACCGCGATGCCGGACATCACGATCTCGCCGGCGCGGCCGTAGTCGCCGTACTTCATACGGCGGGTCAGGTCCTCGACGGCGAACGGGTCCGAGCCGAGAATATGGTTCTGTTCGGCCTCTCTCAGGTATCCGATCAGCGCGTCGGTGTGACCCAGCATGCGGGTCTCGCCCACACCCGTGATGCCTTCGTCGGTGTGCACCAGGACGTAGGTCAGGTTGCGCCACGGTGTCCCGACCACGTGCGTGCTGATTCCGGTGATGCGCACGGAAGCTACCCTTCGGCTGTTCGAGATTTCGGCTCATGTTCGAAATGCTGGGCAGACAGTAAGGACGGTGTGAGCGGGGTGTCAATGGGTAGGACGGCTTACGGTTTCGCCAGTTTCGGCGCCTCTTGCCCAGGTGGCCCCTCCCCGGTGTGTGCCAGTTCACTCCGGAGGTCGCGCCGATTTGGCCGGTTCCCACACAACCTTCACTGCTGTGCCTAGGAACGTGACCCTCCGGGAACTTACTCTTCCCGCGTCATGGACTACTGCTACCCGTGCCAACGGCACCTCAACGGCGCCCTCGCCTGTCCGGGGTGCGGGACACGCGTCGAGCAGATGCGCGCGTACCGGGATGCCTACGAGCCGGAGCCCTACGATCACGCCGTCGCTCCCGTCGATCATGATGCACCGGTGGCTCCCGACGACCAAGCCGCCCACCTGGACGCCGAGGACCACGGCGGTGACGAAGGCGAGAGCGACGAGCCCCACGGGCGCGCCGCGCGCCGCCGCGAGCGGGGCCGCGGTGGCCGTCGGGGTCCTGCCACTGCCGACGGTGCCACGGACGCGAGCCGTCGCGACCGCAAGGCCGCGCTCCACCGTCGGCGCCGCAAGCGCACGCTGCTCGTCGCCGCGGGTTTCGTCCTGGCGGCGGGTGGTCTGAGTCTGGCCGAACTCGGCATGGACGCACCGGTGTTCTCCTCGTCCCCCGACCCGTCCGCGGCCGGGGACGAGGCGTCCGAGGTCGACAACTCGACGGCGAAGCCGAGCGAGTCCGCAGGGCCCCGCGCCGGCGGGAGGGGTGCCTCCGACGGCAAGCCCTCGGCCTCCCCGGACACCTCCGCCTCGCCGTCGGCGTCCAAGTCCGGCGACGGCAAGGGCGACGCGTCCCCGACCCCCGGCAAGCCGACCCGGTCGGCAGCCGTCCCCGGTTCCTCCGGCTCGACACCCCCGCCCGCCTCGGGCTCGACCCCGACCTCGGATCCGACGACCGCCAACCCTTCCCCGCGGCCGTCGCCGTCGGAGACGTGCAAACGCTTCCTGTGGTGGTGTACGTAACACCGCCGGTCGGTGTCGACTCCGCCTGATGCGATCGCGGTTGAGGCACTGCCGGAGCGACCGCTCGACCGGGCCTTCCCGGCTCCACCGGCTCGACGCCCTCGCCCGTCTCGGCCTCGACGACCTCCGATCCGTCTCGGTCGCTGTCGCGGGTGTGTGCGGGTTCGTGTGGTGGCGTGGGCGGGGCTGCTGGTCGGGGTCAACTGGGTCTGGTGTGGTGGCGGTTGTGGCATGGCCTGAGCGGCTGCCTGGCCGGGTCTTTCCGGGCCTCGTGCGGCTCGTGTGTCCGCCTGACTCGGGCTGGGTCCTCGGTCCGTCTCGGGCCCGTCTCCGTCGCTGTCGGGGGGCGGGCGCGGCCTCCTGCGGTGGTGTGGACAGCGCTGCTGGTCGGCGTCAACTTCGCGTGATGTGGTGGCGGTTGTGGCACTACCTTTTACGGCCGCGTTATTCAACCGTGACAGCCTTCTGCCTGCAGCCCTCTTGACCGGCGTGATTTGTTAGCGCTCACAATGACCTCCGCATTCACCGGTCAACGTCCAACGTCAGCGTGGGAGATATGAGCGTCGTGCCCGCAGTGTCCCGACCAGTCGATCCCGCCAGTGCTGTTGGGCCTTTCCGGAGACTTGTGTGAAGCCGGCGGGCGGGACCGTCCGCCCACAACGCGTGCTTTACCGGCAGACGAGCGCCAAGGAGGTGCGGCCGTGACCAACGCGCAGCTTCGGCCGCCCACCATGGCCGACGTGGCACGCCTGGCAGGCGTGTCCCATCAGACCGTGTCCCGCGTGCTGGGAAACCACCCCAACGTGCGGGACGAGACACGAGCCAGGGTGCTGCGTGTGATCGAGGAGACGGGCTACCGCCGCAACTCCTCCGCACGGGCCCTGGTGACCCGGCGCACCCGGACGCTGGGGGTGGTGGCCTCCGACACCACCCTCTACGGACCGGCCAGCACCCTGTTCGCGCTGGAGGAGGCGGCGCGGGCCGAGGGATACCTCGTCTCGACGGTCACATTGCGCAAGCTGACCGTGGAGACGCTGTCCGAGGCCCTGGACCACCTCAGTGAGGGCGGGGTGGAAGGCGTGGTCGCGATCGCCCCGCAGCGGTCCGCGGTGGTCGCACTGGCCGAACTGCGCTGTCCCTTCCCGGTGGTGGTCGTGGGTGGCGGTTCGGGCGTGGAGATTCCCGGCGTCGGCGTGGACCAGCACCTCGGAGCCGAGCTGGCCACCGGCCACCTGCTGGCCGCCGGTCACCGTAACGTCTGGCACCTCGCCGGGCCCGAGGACTGGCAGGAGGCGGCCGACCGGGCGGCCGGCTGGCGGGCGACCCTCGAAGCGGCGGGGGCGGAGCCGCCCATGCTGCTGCGCGGGGACTGGAGTCCGCTGTCGGGTTACCGCGCCGGCCAGGAACTGGCCGGCTGGGTGGGCCGGGGGCTGACCGCCGTCTTCGTCGCCAACGACCAGATGGCGCTGGGGGTGTTGCGGGCGCTGCGCGAGGCCGGGGTCCGGACCCCCCAGGACGTGGCGGTCGTGGGCTTCGACGACATCCCGGAGTCGGAGTACTTCGCACCTCCCCTCACCACCGTCCGGCAGGACTTCTCGACGGTGGGAAAGCGCGGCATCGCGACGCTCCTGGAGCTGATCGAGGGGCGGCCACCCGCCACCGCGCGCAGGATCGCCATCGAACCCCAACTGGTCGTCAGGGCCAGTACTTTCCCGCACGCCGTCCAACCGGAGGGCGTACCTCTCTGACGTACCGACCCACCACACACGCGGGTCCGTGTGGCCGAAATACCGAACAATGATCGACAGGCTGGACGTAGTGCGGCCGGTCCCCTCGAGTACCAGCGGGTCCGTCCCCGGGCCGGCTCTTCAAAGGAGAAGAACATGCTCAACAGAAGGAACTTCCTCACCGCGGCGGTCGGCGTGGCAGCCGCGGGTGGACTGGCCGCCTGCGCCAAGAAGGACGACTCCGGCTCCGGTTCCGGCTCCGGAGGTGGCGGCAAGGCGATCTCGCTCGGCTTCTCCCAGGTCGGCGCGGAGAGCGGCTGGCGCGCCGCCAACACCACCTCGGTGAAGTCCGCGGCCAAGGAGGCGGGCATCAACCTCAAGTTCTCCGACGCCCAGCAGAAGCAGGAGAACCAGATCTCCGCGATCCGCAGCTACATCGCGCAGAAGGTGGACGTCATCGCCTTCTCGCCGGTGGTCGTCACCGGCTGGGACGCGGTGCTCAAGGAGGCCAAGGCCGCGAAGATCCCGGTGGTCCTCACCGACCGCTCGGTGGAGACCTCCGACGACTCCCTGTACGTCACGCTGGTCGGCTCCGACTTCACCGACGAGGGCCGGCGCGCGGCCCGCATGCTGGAGAAGGTCATCGCCAAGGCCGGCCTCAAGGGCCCGGTGAAGATCGCCCAGCTGGAGGGCACCACCGGCGCGGCCCCCGCGATCGAGCGCGGCAAGGGCTTCAAGGAGGTCATGGACGCCGAGCATAAGGACTGGAAGATCGTCGTCAGCCAGAGCGGTGACTTCACCCGCGCCGGCGGCAAGCAGGTCATGGCGGCCTTCCTGCAGTCCCACAAGGACATCAACGTGCTCTTCGCGCACAACGACGACATGGCCATCGGCGCCATCCAGTCGATCGAGGCGGCCGGCAAGAAGCCCGGCAAGGACATCCTGATCGTCTCGGTCGACGGCGTCCACGACGGCTTCGTCGCCATGTCCCAGGGCAAGATCAACGGCATCGTCGAGTGCAACCCGCTGCTCGGCCCCCAGCTGATGGAGGTCGTGAAGAAGGTCCACGAAGGCCAGAAGGTCGAGCGCTGGATCAAGACCAAGGAGGGCGACTACACGCAGGACCAGGCCAAGGCCGCGCTCCCGACCCGGAAGTACTGACCCACCGCACCCACCGGCAGGGAGCCTCCGGCCGACCGAGCCATCGGTCCGAGGGGGCTCCCTGCGGGAGTGAACCAATCCCACAAGGAGCGCTGCCATGGCAGAGCCGCGGCCCGTGCTGGAAATGACGGGCATAGTCAAAGAGTTCCCGGGGGTACGGGCTCTGTCGGACGTCGACTTCCGGCTCTTCCCCGGCGAGATCCACGCCCTGATGGGCGAGAACGGCGCGGGCAAGTCCACCCTGATCAAGGTGCTGACGGGGGTCTACTCCCTGGACGGCGGCACCGTCACCCTGGACGGCAGGTCCGTGCGGTTCGGCAGCCCGCTGCAGGCGCAGCAGGCCGGCATCAGCACGGTGTACCAGGAGGTGAACCTCTGCCCCAACCTGTCGGTGGCGGAGAACATCTTCATCGGACGCGAGCCGACCCGCATGGGCCGTATCCAGTGGAAGCGGATGCGCAAGGAGGCGGCGGAGCTGGTGGACCGGCTCGGCCTCGACATCGACGTGACCGCGCCCCTGTCCTCGTACCCGCTGGCCGTGCAGCAACTGGTCGCGATCGTACGGTCGGTGGGCACCGGCGACAGCGACGGCCAGGGATCGGGCACCAAGGTGCTGGTCCTGGACGAGCCGACGTCCAGCCTCGACCGTGACGAGGTCCAGGAGCTGTTCCGCCTGATGCGGCGGCTCAAGGACGAGGGCGTGGCTATCCTGTTCGTCTCGCACTTCCTCGACCAGATCTACGAGATCTGCGACCGGATGACGGTCCTGCGCAACGGCACGCTCGTCGGCGAGCACATGGTCGCCGACCTCGACCAGGTCGGGCTGATCCAGCTGATGATCGGCAAGGCCCTGGACCAGCTGGAGGAGCTGCACGACCAGCAGCTGCACTCCGACGTCGGCGAGACACTGCTGAAGGCGGAGGGCCTCGGCAGGACCGGCGGCATCGCCCCCTTCGACCTGGAGATCAAGAAGGGCGAGGTGCTCGGCCTCGCCGGCCTGCTCGGATCGGGCCGGACCGAACTCGCCCGGCTGCTCTTCGGCGCCGACCAGCCGGACAGCGGCAAGGTGACCATCGGCGGCAAGCAGGTCTCGATGAGCGCGCCGAACGCCGCGATCGGAGCCGGTGTCGCCTTCTGCTCCGAGAACCGCAAGACCGAGGGCCTGGTGCCCGATCTGACGGTTCGGGAGAACATCATCCTGGCCCTGCAGGCCTCGCGCGGCTGGACGCGGCCCATCCCGGTCGCCCAGCGCGACGAACTCGTCGCCAAGTACATCAAGGCGCTGGACATCCGGCCCGCCAACCCCGAGGCCAGGGTCGGCCAGCTC
Source organism: Streptomyces sp. NPDC001157 (assembly GCF_053598255.1). Classification (NCBI taxonomy): domain Bacteria; kingdom Bacillati; phylum Actinomycetota; class Actinomycetes; order Kitasatosporales; family Streptomycetaceae; genus Streptomyces; species Streptomyces sp. NPDC001157. Next base: position 172,419 of record NZ_JBSFJW010000003.1, on the reverse strand, counting down.
AGCGGCGGCAACCAGCAGAAGGTGCTGCTGGCCCGCTGGCTGATCACCCAGCCCAAGCTGCTGATCCTGGACGAGCCGACGCGCGGCATCGACGTCGGCGCCAAGGCGGAGATCCAGAAACTCGTGGTCTCGCTCTCCGAGGAGGGCATGTCCGTGCTGTACATCGCGGCCGAGCTGGAGGAGGTGCTCCGGCTCAGTCACACCATCGGAGTGCTGCGCGACCGCCGGCTGGTGGCGCAGCTCGCCAACGGGCCGGAGATCACCAGCAGCCGCATCATGGAGACCATCGCGAGCGGAGAACACCAGTGAGCACCAACTCCCGATGGCGAGCACTGACACACCACCACCTGTTCTGGCCGGTCGCGGTCCTTGTCTTCCTGCTGCTCGTCAACGTGCCCTTCACCCCTGACTTCTTCTCGGTCAAGATGACGGGCGGCCACCTCTACGGCAGCCTCGTCTCGATCGTGCTGTTCGGATCGCCCCTCATCCTGGTGGCGGTCGGCATGACCGTGGTCATCGCCACCGGCGGCATCGACCTCTCCGTCGGCGCCGTGGTCGCCATCACCGGGGCACTCGCCTGCTCGTACATCAGCCACCAGGCCGACCAGAACGCCCTGTCCGGGGTGCTGCTCGCCATGGGCCTGGGTCTGCTGGCCGCGGTCGTCTGCGGCCTGTGGAACGGCTTCCTGGTCGCCAGGATGGGCATCCAGCCGATCATCGCCACGCTGATCATCATGGTCGCCGGACGCGGTGTCGCCCAGCTGATCACCGACGGCCAGATCATCACCATCGACAGCGACCCGTACAAGCTCATCGGCGGCGGCTACTGGCTGACACTGCCGTTCTCCATCTTCGTGGTGGCCTCGGTCGTCGCCGTCACCGTGGTGCTGACGCGTCGCACGGCGCTCGGGCTGCTGATCGAGTCGGTCGGCGGCAACGCCGAGGCCAGCCGCCTCGTGGGCATCAGGTCCCGGCGCATCAAGATCATGGTGTACGTGTTCTGCGCGCTGTGCGCCGCCATCGCGGGCCTGATGATCAGTTCCAACACCTCGGCGGCGGACGGCAACAACGCCGGTCTGTGGATCGAGCTCGACGCGATCCTCGCGGTGGTGATCGGCGGCACCTCGCTGCTCGGCGGCCGGTTCTCCATCGGTGGCACGGTGGTCGGCGCCCTCGTCATCCAGACCCTGACGACCACGATCTACACCATCGGTGTGCCGACCCAGACCAACCTGGTCTTCAAGGCCGCCGTCGTCATCGTCGTCTGCCTGCTCCAGTCCCCGAAGTTCCGCGCCAAGGTCTTCGGTGCCAGGTTCGGCGCCCGGTTCGGCGGGAAGGGCGGCGCCAAGCCTGCCGCGACCGGGGCGGACACCGCCGCGTCGACCGACGCCACTCCGAAGATGGAGGTGTCGTGATGAGCGCGACCACCCAGAGCCCCACGGCCGTGGACAGCCGTACCCCGTCCAAGGCCCAGCGTCTGCTGGGCGACCGGCGTCTGCCCGTCGCGGCGACGGCCCTGCTCTTCCTCGTGATGTACGGAGGGGGCCTCGCCCGGTACCAGTACTACGGTTTCGCCGAACCACAGGTCTTCCTGAACCTGTTCATCGACAACAGCTATCTGCTGGTGGCCGCGGTCGGTGTCACCTTCGTCATCCTGTCCGGCGGCATCGACCTGTCCGTCGGCTCGGTGATCGGCTTCACCACCATGCTGACGGCCTGGCTGGTGGAGCGCGAGGGGCTGCCCCTCCTGGTGGTGATCCCCATCGCGCTGGCGGTCGGGGCCTTCGGCGGCTTCCTGATGGGCTATGTGATCCACAACTTCGAGATCCAGCCCTTCATCGTGACCCTCGCCGGCCTCTTCCTCTTCCGCGGTCTGTGCCTGGTCATCAGCAAGGAGTCGATCTCCATCAGTGACTCCGGGGTCAGTGACATGGCCCAGACGCAGGTGTCGCTGGGGGTGGGGTTCCTGTCGATCGGCGCGGTCGTCTCGCTGGTCGTCCTCGCCGTGGCGTTCTACGTCCTGCACTACACCCGCTTCGGGCGGCGCGTGTACGCCATCGGCGGCAACGAGCAGTCGGCCCTGCTGATGGGTCTCCCGCAGGGCGGCACCAAGATCGCCGTGTACACCGTGAGCGGCTTCTGCTCGGCCCTCGCCGGCCTGCTGTTCACCCTCTACATCCAGTCCGGTGACCCGCTGCACGCGACCGGCATGGAACTCGACGCGATCGCCGCGGTCGTCATCGGCGGCACGCTGCTGACGGGCGGTTCCGGCTATGTGGTGGGCACCCTGTTCGGGGTGCTGGTGCTGGGCCTGATCAAGAGCATCATCCAGTTCGAGGGCACGCTCAGCTCCTGGTGGACGAAGATCGCCACCGGCGTGCTGCTGTGCGCGTTCATCCTGGTCCAGCGCGTCATGACAACCCGCAAGAAGACATGACACCGCGTGGCAGGAGCTGAGCCGCCCGGCCCGCTCCCGGTTCGAAGAGGTCCGGCGTACGCATCCCGTGCGCCGGACCTCTCGTATGCCGGGTCCTGCCGGCCTCAGCCCTCGGTCTGCCCCAGCATCCGCCGCAGCAGGCCCCTCAGCGCCAGCCGTTCCTCCCTGCCGAGCCCCGCCAGCGGTTCGCGCGCGAAGCGCAGGGACTCGCGCAGGTTCTTGGCCACCTGCCGGCCCTCCTGCGTGGCCGCGGCCAGCTTCACGCGCCGGTCGGCCGGGTCGGGGCGGCGTTCCACCAGGCCACGGGACTCCAGGCGGTCGACGATGCCGGTCACGTTGGACGGCTCGCACTTCAGCTTCTGGGCCAGCTTGCGCATGGGCAGCGGTTCCAGGGAGAGCAGACTCAGCAGACGGGCCTGGGCGCCGGTCAGCGAATGCTCGGCGGCGGCATTCTCGTAGTCCTCGTGATAGCGGGCCACGATGTCGCCGATGAGCTCGACGACCTCCAGGGTCAGTTCATCGGGACGACGGGTGTTCGGTGCGGTGGCCATGGGTTCAGCGTACCCCCGTTACTTGACAACATGAAATATTCAGGAGCATGGTTGTTTCAGGTGCTGAAGTATTCGGTACCCGGAGCATCTGAAGCACTTCCCGCACACTCGAAAGGCACTCGTCATGATCAACCGCGAATGGCACCTGCTCAGCCGCCCCGTCGGCTGGCCGAAGCCCGAGGACTTCGCCCTGGTCGAGACGGAGGTCGCGGCACCGGGTGAGGGTCAGGTGCTGGTCCGCAACAAGTACCTCTCGGTCGACCCGTACATGCGTGGTCGCATGAGCGACGCCAAGTCGTACGTCGCGCCCTTCGAGCTCGGCAAGGTCATGCAGGGCGGCGCGGTCGGCGAGGTCGTCGAGTCCAACGCCGAGGGCATCGCCGTCGGCGACCACCTCCTGCACTTCCTCGGCTGGCGCGAGTACGCGGTCGTGGACGCGAAGACCGCCGTCAAGGTCGACCCGGAGGCCGCGCCGCTGAGCACGTACCTCGGTGTGCTCGGCATGACGGGTCTGACGGCGTACGCGGGCCTGCTGCGGGTCGGCGCCTTCAAGGAGGGCGACGCGGTCTTCGTGTCCGGCGCCGCGGGTGCCGTCGGCAGCCAGGTGGGCCAGATCGCCAAGCTCAAGGGCGCCTCGCGGGTCATCGGCTCCGCCGGCTCCGACGAGAAGGTCAAGCTCCTGGTCGAGGAGTACGGCTTCGACGCCGCCTTCAACTACAAGAACGGCCCTGTCTGGGAGCAGCTCAAGGAAGCCGCCCCCGACGGCATCGACGTCTACTTCGACAACGTCGGCGGCGAGCACCTCGAAGCCGCGATCGGCGCGCTCAACCTGAAGGGCCGTGCCGTGATCTGCGGCATGATCTCGCAGTACAACTCGACCGAGCCGACCCCCGGCCCGCGCAACATGGTCAAGATCCTGCAGAACCGGCTCCGCGTCGAGGGTGTTCTGGTCGGCGACCACTACGACCTGCAGCAGCAGTTCGTCCAGGAGGTCGGCCCCTGGGTCGCCTCGGGACAGCTGAAGTACCGCGAGACGGTCGTCGAGGGCATCGAGAACAACCTGGAGGCCTTCCTCGGGGTCCTGCGCGGCGACAACACCGGAAAGATGATCGTCAAGCTGTAGGTCGACCTCTGGCCTTCCCCGCTGTTTCCGGAATGCGATAACTTCTTTCCGAAACCGTCGTCGATCGTGGGCGCGAGTCGCGGCGGACCGAGGAGGAAGACAACCGCATGTCCATCCAGCAGACCGACGTCCTCTACACCGCCGTCGCCACCGCCGAGAACGGTCGCGACGGCCGGGTCGCCACCGACGACGGCAAGCTCGACGTCGTCGTGAACCCGCCCGAGGAGTTGGGCGGCAGCGGCGCCGGAACCAACCCGGAGCAACTGTTCGCGGCCGGGTACAGCGCCTGCTTCCAGGGCGCGCTGGGCGTCGTGGCCCGCCAGGAGAAGGCCGACATCTCCGGCTCGACGGTGACCGCGAAGGTCGGCATCGGAAAGAACGACGACGGCTTCGGGATCATCGTCGAGATCTCGGCCGAGATCCCGGCCGTCGACGCGGAGACCGCCAAGGCCCTTCTGGAGAAGGCCCACCAGGTCTGCCCGTATTCGAAGGCGACTCGCGGCAACATCACCGTGACGCTGGTCTGACGTCGCTCGTTGCGTACGTCGGAGGCCGCATCCCTGGACGTGGGATGCGGCCTCTGTTGTACCCGGCGAACAGCAGGTTGTACGGGGAATCAGGAAGCCAGCGCCGCCGTATGTACCGCCTTCACCAACCGCTCGTTCTCCGGCGCCGCCCCGCCCGGGAAGGCCATGCGCCGCCGGGTGTAGCCGTACGCCAGCCCGCTGCGCGGGTCGGCGAACGCCTGGGAGCCGCCCGCTCCGCTGTGCCCGAAGGTCCCCGCGCCCAGGAACAGGTACCAGGCCTCGGCCGTCGCCTGGAAGCCGAGGCCGAAGGCGCGGTGGGCGCGGGCCACCAGGTCGTACCCGACCGAGTGGACCTGCCCGACCTCGGCGACGGTGTCCGGCTTCAGCAGCGGCGGCCGCCCCGCCACCTCGCTGATCGCCGCCGCGTACATCCCGGCCAGCCCGCGTGCGGCGGCCACTCCGCCCGCCGACGCCGGGCCCTTGGCCCGCACGGTACGGGAGTTGGCGTAACCGGCCAGGTCACCCGGCTCGGGCACATGGGTGTTGAAGGCGATCGAGGCGAGCGTGTGCGGCCCTCTCGGCGCCGCGTCCAGGAAGGCCTGCTCCTTCGCCGTGGGGGTCATCGGCTGCACGGACCGGAAGCGGGGCTCCAGCGCCTCGGGCAGCCCCAGGAAGAAGTCCAGCCCGTACGGCGCCCGCACCCGCTCCTCGTAGATCTCCTGGAGGGTGTGGCCCGTGGCCCGCCGCACCACCTCTCCGGTGAGCGCGCCGATGACGAGCGCGTGGTAGCCGAACGCGGTGCCCGGGCGCCAGAAGGGCCGCTGGTCGGCGAGCCGTTCGGCGATGGCGCGGTCGTCGGCCAGTTCGTCCTCGCTGAACCCGGCGTCGAGCCCGACCAGCCCGGCACGATGCGTGACCAGGTCCCGCAGCGTCAGCGCCGCCTTGCCCTCGGTCCCGAACTCCGGCCAGTAGTACGTCACCTTGCGGTCCAGCTCCAGCGTGCCGTCCTGCACGAGGAGCGCGACGACCAGATGGGCGGCGCCCTTGGTCGACGAGAACACCCCGTACAGGGACTCGGCGTCGTTGCCGTCCCCGGCCCACAGGTCGACGACCTTCCGGCCGTGCACATACGCGCACAACTGGCCCTCGTAGTCGGGTGGTTCCCCCGCCACGAACGCGGCGAACTCCTCACGCACCGCCTCGAAGCCGTCCGCGACGGTGCCGTGGATCTGCTGCGTCATCCGTTCTCCTCAAGCTCGGCCGCTGGGCGAGGGGGGCTTCCTGAGATCGATACGGCGAGATGTACCTGTTCGACTCAACACCAACAAGAGGTGGTTCATGTCGCGGATGCCCCGTATGGCGTACCGCGGGTGGGCCGGAGGGGGCGACGCGGTCCGTCGGATGGGGGCATGCTGAGGGGCGACCGTCGGCACCCAGGCTCCATTCGAGGAGAGCCCATGGCAACGATCCCTTCGCTCCCCAGCAGGGACGACGTGCTGCGTATGGCACGCAACACCACCGACATCACCGGCCAGCTCCTGGACACCGCAGGGAACATCACCCGGATCGCGATGAACACCTTCGACCCGCGGGACGGTTCGGGCGCGGAGGTGCTGCGCGTGCTGCGCGAGACCACCGCGGAACTGGCCGAGGCGAGCGCGTCCCCGCAGGCGCAGGAGGCGTTCTACCGGATCGTCGACACCCTGACCCGGCTGGGCACGAGCGGGGCGCCGCTCGCCGTGCACCCGGTGAGCGAACCGGCGCAGGCCCTGCTGACGGCGATCGGCGACAGCCTCCTGCCGGTGCTGGACGCGGTCGAGCCGGCCGTGGAGGAGTTCGCGGACGCCCTCGGCGACCTGGTCGAGGCTACGTCCCCGCTGCTGCCCGCGGCGGCGGGCGTGGCCGCGGGCGCGCTTCTCGCGGTGACGCCGGTGCTGCGGGCCGCGGCGGACGTCCTGCGCGAGTCCTCGCCCGAACTCCGGCGCGTCGCGGACGCCTTGACCGCCGCCCTCGCCCCGCTGATGCCACTCCAGGTCGCCCTCGCGGAACGCGCCGCAGCCGCCGGAGCAGGCGTCGTCCGGGCGACCCTGCCCCCACTGGCCGACCTCGCGGAGGCGGCAGCGGCAACGACGAAGGCGGCCCGACCGGTGCTGGTCGCGAGCGAGGAACTGCTGGTGACCGGCCTGGAGCAGCTCCAACCCCTGCTGCTGGCTGCGGCGTCCCGTGCGGGGCGGGTGGCGCGGGCAGCGGCGATACGGGTGAGCGCGGCGGTGTCGCCTGCGGCGGAGCCAGGGGTTGTGGTGTCCGTTACCCCGGTGTAGTGCCAGGTGTTGGCGGTGCCGTCCGGCAAATCGGGGCCCGATAGGGTTCCCACATGCGCGATCTAGGGGCGGGCTTCACTTACCTGATCAAGGGCCAACGATGGGTGGCCGGCCACGGCAGGCAATACGGCTTCGGCCTGCTGCCGGGCCTGATCACCCTCGTCCTCTACGCGGCAGCGCTCACCACCCTCGCCCTCTGGGGCGAAGACGCCGTCACCTGGGCAACCCCCTTCGCCGACGACTGGTCCGGCCCCTGGCAAGGCCTCTTCCGCGGCTTCCTGACGGCAGTGCTCTTCGCCCTGGCCCTCCTCCTCGCCGTCCTCACCTTCACGGCGGTGACGCTCCTCATAGGCCAGCCCTTCTACGAGAGCCTCTCCGAGAAGGTCGACGCGGACGTGTCGCCCGACGGTACCGCCCCCCGGTCGGGCCTCCCGCTCTGGCGTGAACTGTGGATCTCGGCCCGCGACAGCCTCCGTATCCTCGCGCGCGCCCTGCTCTGGGGCGTCCTGCTCTTCGCCCTCGGCTTCCTCCCGCTCGTCGGCCAGACCGTCGTCCCGGTGATCGGCTTCTTCGTCACGGGCTTCTTCCTCACGGAGGAACTCACCGCGGTGGCCCTCCAGCGCCGCGGCGTCGAACTGCGCGCCCGCCTCACCCTGCTCCGCTCCCGCAAGACCCTGGTCTGGGGCTTCGGCACCCCGCTGGGCCTGGCCTTCCTGGTCCCGTTCGTCGCGGTGTTCCTGATGCCGGGCGCGGTCGCGGGCGCGACGCTGCTGGCTCGGGAGCTGCTGGGCGAGGAGACCGACGGGGGTGCCGACGACACCGCCGAAGACCCCGACGGCGAAGACGTCACCCAGCGCTCGTGGCGTTGACCGCCACGGTCAGGATCGCCCGTACCTGAGTGATGATGTCCTGCCGGTTCCGCAGGAACTGCGGGTCCGTGACCGTCCCGGTCGCCGGATCGGTGTTGCCCGTGCCGAACTGCAGCACCGGTGTGTGCACATGGCCGCCGGGCAGGGTGTCGTGCAGCCCGAGACGGTCCCGCAGCAGGGTGGCCCGGTAGGCGATCTCGTTGGAGAGGTAGTCGCCCCCTCCGCCGGCCCGAGCGGTCGAGCCGGGAGTCGGCCCGTCCGGCCGTACCACCGCATCCGTGCCGCCCGCCGGGATCTCGGTCACCTCGGTGTGGTCGTACACGGGGAAGCGTCCCGTGTTCGCGGCCACGATCGCCTTGTACGGCAGGGTGGTGGTCGTCCACTGCGGCTGTGAGGCGGGATCGGTGACCGGGACGGTCTCCGTCCGGCTGATGTTGTCGTTGTCGGCGAACCCGCCCCGCCAGGCCCCGTTGGTCCGCTCCACGTCGAACCGCCCGACCCGCCCCTGGCTCACGGTCGTGAACAGGTCCACCTTCTTCAGATACGGCCGCAGGGTGCGCTCCACGGTGCCGTCCGCGAAGTCCTGCCAGCGCACAGGGAAGACCACGGTCTCGACCCGCGCCGGCCCGTCCGCCGTCTCGATCACCGTTCCGTCGAGCGCGAGCGCGGTGGCCCCGGAGGGGTTGGAGATCCGGATGTCCCGATCCAGGGTGAACGGATCGAAGCCGGTGACCAGCACACGCTTCAGACCTTTGCCGTGCTGCGGGTAGCGGACGTCGGTCTGCCCGCGCGAGGTGCGCTCCAACGCGTCGATCAGCGCGGCCCGTTGCTGGTCGCTGAGCCCGAACTCCGGCTCCCAGGTCCGCAGGTCCCGGGTCATCCCGAGCCGCGCCCAGTACAGCGGCCGGTCGTCGTCCCGGGCCAGGTCCCCGCCCGCGGGCCCTCGCCCCTGAGCCCGCTCCACGGCCCGCCGCCACAGCGCCGACCCCTCGTGCACGACGATGCGGCGGGCCTGCGCATAGGAACAGGCCCCCTCCAGTGCACGGGTGAGCCCTGGGGCCACGTCGTCGAACCCTGACCGTTCGAGGATCTCCTGCGGTACGGCCTTGTCGAGCCGCTGCTCCTCCACGGTGGGGGAGGGGACGGTCGCGGCGGCGGTCGCCGTGGTGGGGGCAGCGAACCCGGCCAGCAGTGCCAGTCCGAATACGCCGATCCGAACACGTATGGAGTTCAAGGGAGTTCAGGTCCTTCCGTCGCCGTTGTGGGGGAGCGTGGTGCGACGGCCGCAGTATCGCCCGACGGAAGTGGTCTACGCCATGGTGCACGTGTGTCAGGTGTGCAGAGGAGTATCGGAGTAAGTGCGCCCACCTACCCGGGGATACGGGCCACCGCCTCCCGCAGCGCCCCGACGAACGCCTCCACGGTCGGCGTGGGCGCCCGCCCCCGTGCCGTCGCCGCGTACACCGCCCGGGCCGGAGCCCCTTCGTCGAGGACCGGCAGCAGCGCGATGTCCGGGCGTACGGACTCGGCGGCCAGCGCGGGGACCAGAGTGACTCCCAGCCCTGCGGCGACGTACCCCTGCTTGGCGGTCCACTCGGCGACGACATGCGTCACGCGTGGGCGGAAACCCTGGCGCAGGGCCGCGTCCAGGAGGGTGCCCTCGGGGCGGGAGCTCCCGGAGATCCAGTCGGCGTCGGCGAGTTGGCCGAGCCGTACCGGGCCCTCGTGGCCGGCCAGCGGGTGGTCGGCCGGGACGGCGACGTACAGCGACTCGTCGAGGAGATGGTGGAGTTCGTACGACTCCAGGGGCGCGCGCCCGGTCGTCGAGACGACCGCCAGGTCGAGGTGGCCCGCGGCCAGCCGGTCCAGCAGACGGGGTGTGAGGCCCTCCTCGCGGGAGAGCCGGACCCGGGGGTGGCGGGCCCGGAACGCGGCAAGCGCGTGCGGCACCAGAGCCGCGTCGGCCGTCGCGAACGCACCGAACCGCAGCCGTCCGCCCGCCACTTCACGCAGGGCCGCCAGCTCGCGCGCGGCGCCGTGCAGCGTCTCGGCCACCGTCTCCGCGTGCGGGACGAGCAGCCGGCCCGCCTCCGTGAGCCGTACACCGCGCGGCAGCCGGTCGAAGAGCGGGGCGCCGCCGAGCGCCGCCTCCAGCGAGGAGATCTGCCGCGAGACCGCCGACTGCGTCCAGCCGAGCGCCCGCGCGGCCACGGTGAACGATCCGTGCCGGGCGACCACCAGGAACACCCGCAGCCAGACGGTGGAGAGGTCCGGTACCGGTGCCCCTGCTGAGGGATGCTGTTTCGGCATGGGAGCCATGCTAGACATTCGCTTGTCGCATCGCAGGTGGCGGGCCTAGCGTCGATGGCATGCCGCAGCTGGATCAGATCGCGTTCCTGGGCCTGGGACACATGGGTGCCCCCATGGCCCGTCGACTCCTCGCCGCCGGGCACCCGTTGACCGTCTGGAACCGCACCGCCGCCAAGGCCGCACCGGTGGTCGCCGACGGGGCCGTGCTCGCCGCGTCCCCCGCCCACGCCGTGCGGGACGCCGACGTGGTGATCACGATGCTCGCCGACCCGGCCGCGCTCGACGCGGTCGCCGCCGAGATCGTGCCCGCGCTGCGCCCCGGCACCCGGTGGCTCGAGATGTCGACCGTCGGCCCGGACGCCGTACGCGAACTGGCCGCCAGGGCAGGAGAGTCGGCCACCGTCATCGACGCCCCCGTCATGGGCAGCACCGACCGGGCGGCGGCCGGTGAGCTCGGCATCCTCGCCGGCGGCGACACGGCGGGCGTCGAGCATGTCCTGGCCCGCCTCGGCACCGTCACCCGTACCGGCGGCCCCGGCTCCGCCGCCGCCCTCAAGCTGGTCCTCAACTCGGCCGTCATCGGCGGGGTGGCGCTGGTCGCCGAGGCGTTGCGCCTGGCCGACGCCCTGGGTGTGGACGGCGACCTCGCGCGCTCAGCCCTCGCGAACAGCCCCGTGGGCGGAGCCGTCGTCCGTGCCTTCGCCGAGGGCGTGCACTTCGGTACCACCCTCGCGGTCAAGGACCTGGTCCTGGCGACGAAGGCGGCCGAACTGCCCGCCATGGAAGCCGCGTTGGGCCACTACCTCCGAGCCGCCGCCGACCCCGCCCTCGCGGACGCGGACCTCTCCCGCGCCGCTGCCCGCATCCGAACCGCCTGAAGGGACCCCATGAAGGTCACCCTGGACAACCCGGCCGACGCCCCTCAACCCGCCAGCCCTTACTACTCCCAGGTCGCCCGCGTCGAACACCCCGACGGCAGCGCCCTGTTGTTCGTCTCCGGGCAGATCGCCGAGGGCGACACCCTCGCCGAGCAGACGCGTGGCATCTTCGAGGGGCTCGACGCCTTGCTGCGGGCCCACGGGGCGACCCTGGCCGACGTCATCAACATCCGCTCGTACCTGACCGACATCGCCAAGCTGCAGGAATACGGCGCCGTACGGCGGGAGTTCCTCACCGGGACGCCGCCGACGAGCATGACCTTCGAGGTCTCGCGGCTGTTCCGGCCCGAGGCGCAGATCGAGATCGAGATCGTCGCCGCCGTAACCGCCCCGGAGTGATCGCTTCCGGGCGATACTGCCGCCCATGATGGCAATCAAGGCTGCGAACCTCGGCGTCCTGTTCCTCATCGAACTCGGCGCCCTCGCGGCCGTCTCCTACTGGGGCTTCACCCGGGACGTGGCCACGCCGCTCACCTGGCTGCTCGGCCTGGGGGCTCCGGCGGTACTGATCGTGCTGTGGGCGCTGTTCGGCTCCCAGAAGGCGTCGTACAAGACGCGCGGCGCGGTCCGTGTCGGCTTCGAACTGATCTGGTTCGGGGCCGGGGTGGCCGCGCTGTTCGCCGCCGGGGCAGTGGGCTGGGCGATCGCCTTCGCCGCCGTGTGCGCGGTGAGCAAGACGCTCGCCGTGATCTGGCGTCAGTAGCGGGGGAGTTCAGACCTCCTCGCCCAGCAGGGTCAGAAAATCCCGGAAGGCCCCCGGCATGTCCACCGACTCGGGGTCCAGCAGCCACTGGTACTGCAGGCCGTCCATCACCGCCACGAGGAGCGGAGCCGTCCGCTCCGGCGTGAGCCCGTTCGGCAACCGCTCCCCGTACTCGGCACGCAACACCGCCGCCATGCTCTCCCGGACCTGCCGGTACCGCCCGGTGAAGTACGCCCGCGCCGGATGCCCCTCCGTCACACTCTCGCCCAGCAGCGCCGAGAACGTCTGGATGATCCCGGGCCGCATCGCGTTGTACTCGACCAGCGAGGCCAGCAGATCCACCCGCCACTGCGTGGCCGGTACGGCATCCCACTGGTCCCGGTCCTTCAGGACGGCGACCAGCAGCGCGTCCTTGGTGGGGAAGTAGTGCAGCAGCCCCTGCTGGGTGAGCCCGACCCGCTCGGCCACCGCCGCCAGGGACGCGCCCCGGTACCCGCGCTCGGCGATCACCTCCAGTGCCGCCCGCACGATCTCCGCGCGCCGCTCCTCGCTTCTGACCCTGGCGTTCATGGCGTCACCGTACGACATCCCCGTACAGGCAATATCACGGCACGATAACGAAACCTACCGTGTTACAGGGAGCGGGTGCACGATGGGGCGCAGGACTACATGGACTACATGCAGAACTACATGGACGACGTTGGCAGCATGACTCGATGAGGAGGCGCCGCGATGGCGGGAACCCCTGGAAGCTCTCCGGCCGACCGGGCGCGCGAGGCCGCCGTCGACGCGGCGCTCGGCAAGCTGGACCTGGACGCCAAGGCCCGGCTGCTGTCCGGCCAGGACACGTGGTCCCTCCCCGCCCTGCCGGAGATCGGTCTGAAGTCGATCGTCATGTCCGACGGGCCGATCGGCGTCCGGGGTGTGCGCTGGACCGCCGACGATCCCTCCATCGCCCTGCCCTCCCCGACCGCACTTGCCGCCACCTGGGACCCGGAACTCGCCCGCCGCGCCGGCACCCTGCTCGCCCAGGAGGCCCGCCGCAAGGGCGTGCACGTGCTCCTCGCGCCGACGGTCAACCTCCACCGCTCCCCGCTCGGCGGACGGCACTTCGAGGCGTACAGCGAGGACCCGTATCTGACGGGACTGATCGGCGCGGGTTATGTGCAAGGCGTCCAGTCGGGCGGCGTCGGCACGACGGTCAAGCACTTCGTCGCCAACGACGCCGAGACCGACCGCTTCACGGTCGACAACCTGGTCTCCCAACGCGCCCTGCGCGAGCTCTACCTGGCCCCCTTCGAGATCATCGTCGAGAACGCCCGTCCCTGGGGCATCATGACCGCCTACAACACGGTCAACGGCACGACGATGACCGAGCACCGGTATCTCGTGAACGAGGTCCTGCGCGGCGAATGGGGCTTCGACGGCTACAACGTCTCCGACTGGACGGCCGCCCGGTCCACGGTCGGCGCCATCGAGGGCGGTCTCGACGTCGCCATGCCCGGCCCGCAGACCGTGTACGGTGCCCCGCTGGCCCAGGCCGTACGGGACGGCGAGGTCGAGGAGGTCGTGGTCGACGCGGCCGTACGCAACGTCCTGCGACTGGCCGCCCGCGTCGGCGCCCTGGAGGGCGCCGAACCGGCCGTCACCGAACTGCCCGGCACCGTGGACGGCATCGGACTGGCCCGTGAGATCGCCCGCCGGGCCTTCGTCCTCGTGAAGAACGACAACGAGGCCCTGCCCCTCAAGTCCGGCACGGTGGCGCTGATCGGCGCCGCCGCCCGCGACGCCCGTGTCCTCGGCGGGGGTTCGGCGACGGTCTTCCCGGCCCGAGTCGTCTCCCCGCTCGACGGCCTCACCGCCGCCCTCACCGAGGGCACACTCACCTACGCGGTCGGCGCCGACCCCAACACCGAACTCGCCGTGGCGGACAAGGGTTTCGAACTGCGGGCCGTGTGCCGGGACGCCGACGGGAACGTCATCGGTACGCGCTCGGTGCCCAGCGGCCAGATCCAGTGGGCGGACACGGACCTCCCCGGCGGCGTCACTTTCGGCAATCTCCACACCATCGAACTGACCGGCACCTTCACCCCGCGCGACACCGGCCCGCACACCTTCGGCATCAGGGGCACGGGCCACTTCACCCTCACCGTCGCCGGCACGACGTACCACGACGACGTCCAGCGCCCCGCCGCCGACGGCGACCCCTTCGAGGCGTTCTTCGACTCCCCGGTACCTCGTGCCCAGCCCGAACTGACCGCCGGCGAACCGGTCGACGTCTCCCTCACCCACGTCTGCGCGCTCCCCGAGGAGGCCCCCTTCAAGGTCGTCGTCTTCGCCCTCGCCCACCAGGAGCCGCAACGCGACCCCGACGACCTGATCGCCGAGGCCGTCGAGGCCGCCCGCGCCGCCGACACAGCCGTCGTCGTGGTCGCCACCACCGAGCGCGTGGAGTCGGAGGGCTTCGACCGCAAGGACCTCGCCCTCCCCGGCCGCCAGGACGACCTGGTCCGAGCCGTCGCCGCCGCCAACCCGAACACCGTCGTGGTCGTCAACTCCGGCTCCCCGGTCGAACTGCCGTGGCGGGACGAGGTCGCCGCGGTCCTGCTCAGCTGGTTCCCCGGCCAGGAGGGCGGCGCGGCCCTCGCCGACGTGCTGACCGGCGCGTACGAGCCGGGCGGCCGCCTGCCCACCACCTGGGGCTCCCTGTCCGACGCCCCGGTCACCCAGGTGGTGCCCGAGGACGGTGAACTCGCCTACACCGAGGACGTCTTCATCGGCTACCGGGCCTGGGAGAAGCAGGGCCGCACCCCCTCGTACCCCTTCGGCCACGGCCTCGGCTACACCGACTGGACCTACGAGTCCGTCGAGGTCGACGGCACCACCGCCACGGTCCGCGTCCGCAACTCCGGCGAGCGTGCGGGCCGGGAGGTCGTGCAGGTCTACCTGGCGCCCACCGAGCCCGGCCCCGACCGCCCGGCACGCCGGCTGGCGGGCTTCGCGGGCGTGGCGGCGGCCCCCGGCGAGACGGTGGAAGCAGTCATCGAGGTCCCCCGCCGCGCCTTCGAGGTCTGGGACGAGGCAACGGACTCATGGTCACTTGTGAAGGGTTGGTACGAGATCCAGGTGGGCCGCTCGATCACCGACCGCCGTCTCACCGCGACGATTAACGTCTGATCCGGGACAAGTCTCCCCGCGAACGGCCCCGGCCCGGGACCTGACCCCTGGGCCGGGGCAATGCTCAGCCGGCGGTGAACCCGTACACCGTCTCCGACCGGAACACCTCGCCCGGCCGCAGCACCGTGCTCGGGAAGGCCGGGCGGTTCGGGGAGTCGGGGAAGTGCTGCGTCTCCAGCGCGATGCCGTCGCCGGGGGCGAAGGGGGCGGACAGGTGGTCCGCGGTGTAGAGCTGGAGGCCGGGCTCGGTGGTGGCCACCGTCAGGACCCTGCCGGATGCGGGGTCGTGCAGTTCGGCCACCTCACGGGCGGACTCGGTCACTCCGCCGTCGAGCACGAAGTTGTGGTCGTATCCGGCGCCGACCTTCCGCGCCTGACGGAAGTCGAAGCGCGTGTCCGTCACGTCGGCGAGCTCGCCGGTCGGGATCAGGTCGGCGTCGACCGGGGTGTAACGGGAGGCGGCGAGCCGCAGTTCGTGGCCGCCCGCGCTGCCCGAGCCGCCGAGGTTGAAGTAGCTGTGGTTCGTCAGGTTCACCACGGTCGGCGCGTCCGTCACCGCCTCGTACGCGATGTGCAGTGCGCCGGACCCGTCGAGCGTGAACGTCGCCGAGACCTCAAGGCGCCCCGGGAAGCCCTCCTCGCCATGCGCACTGACCCGGCTCAGACGCACCCCGTACTCCCCGGCCGGCGTCACGTCCCACACCCGCTTGTCGAAGCCGCGCTCGCCGCCGTGCAGGGAGTTGGGCGGCGTGTTCTGTTCGAGCGCGTAGGTCACCCCGTCCAGCGGGAAGCGGCCGCCCGCGATCCGGTTGGCGTACCGGCCGACGAGCGCGCCGAAGTACGGCTCCGGGTGCGTGAGATAGCCGTCCAGGTCCGCGAACCCCAGCACCACGTTCCCGGCTCGCCCCTCCCGGTCAGGGACCTCCAGCGACTGCACGATCCCGCCGTACGACAGGATCCGGACCCGCACGCCGGCCCGCTCCAGGGTCCAGCGGTGAACCGGGGTGCCGTCGGGAAGTGCGCCGAAGAGTTCGTTCATGTGCGGAACTTTAGGCCACGGCCCTGCGGTCCCCGGGCGCAGCACCTCACGCCTTCTTCCCCGTGACCTTCCGGTAGGCGATCTCCGCCAGCCGCGCCTGGCCGTTCACACTGGGGTGGAACCAGTCCCACTGGCTCAACTGGGCCGTGCCGAACCGGTAGTCGTACACCGCGCCCCCGTCGAACCGGCACCGCCGGTCCTTCGCGCATACCTCCTTGAGCACCGTGTTGTACGCCTCCACGCGCTTCTGCACGGTGTCCCGCCGCAGTGTCGCCGCCGAGTCCAGCGCGTCCGCGTCGCCCAGCATGGACGGGCAGATGCCGAGCTTCCACACCTGTTTGCCCAGCGGGTTGGTGCGGCCCTCCGACCACAGCCGCTTCAGGTTCGGCACGCTCGCCACGTACACCTGCGTCTTCGGCAGCGACCTGTGCAGGGTGCTCAGCGCGTCCTCGAAGTCCGCGCGGAAGCTCTCCACCGAGGTCATCGCCGCGGTGCTGGCCCGGCAGGCGTCGTTCGCCCCCGCCATCACCGTCACCAACTGCGGCCTGCGCGTCACCGCCTGCGCCATCTGGCCCGGCAGGTCCGCCATCCGCGCCCCGGTCACCGCGTAGTTCCAGCTGCGCTCGGCTGCCTGCGCCTTCCCCAGCAGCCGTACGGCGAGACTGTCGACCTTGGCGCTGCTGCCGGTCGCCCAGGACACCTCCGGGCAGTCCGACAGGACCGTACAGGCGTCGAAGCCGCGGGTGATGGAGTCGCCGACCGCGGCGATCGAACGGGGGCTCACGTCCCACGCCGGCGCAGGCTTCGCGGTGTGCGCCTCGGTGCCCGTCGGCCCGGCGGAGTTGCCACCGACGGCGTCGCAGCCGGCGACGCCCAGGACGGTCGCCGCCACGGCGGCGAGAACGGTCCGTGAACGGTGGCTTGGCTTCCGCATACGCCGTTGATCCCCTCGATGCAGTCCGTCTACGTACGGATGTGTCCCCCCATAACAACGCGCGGGAGTTCCCGATCCACGCACCCTGCAACGGTTCACACCCGTACAAGCGTCCTGCCGGGTGAATGGCGGACGTTTCAGCGCACCGGGACCGACGGTACGTCACACTCCTTGCGCCGCCGCACGGTAGCCTCGCCATCAACGTGGCCGCCTGGCCACGGCCGACCGCCAGTCCGCCCAGATTGTCCTGCTCTGCCCGGAGGTCCCGGTGACGACACGTGGGGTTCTGTACGTGCACTCCGCACCGCGCGCGCTGTGCCCGCACGTCGAGTGGGCCGTCGCCGGGGTGCTCGGCACACGCGTCAACCTCGACTGGATCCGGCAGCCCGCCGCCCCCGGCACCTGGCGCTCGGAGTTCTCCTGGCAGGGCCAGGTGGGCACGGCGTCCAAGCTGGCTTCGGCGCTGCGCGGCTGGCATCTGCTCCGCTTCGAGGTCACCGCCGAGCCCTGCCCCACCGCGGAGGGCGAACGCTACAGCTGCACCCCCGACCTCGGCATCTTCCACGCCGTCACCGGCATCCACGGCGACATCCTCATCCCCGAGGACCGCCTCCGCGCCGCCCTGGCCCGCTCACAGCAGGGCGAGACGGAACTGGAGTCCGAAATCACCAAGCTCCTCGGAAAGCCCTGGGACGACGAGTTGGAGCCTTTCCGGTATGCGGGTGAGGGCGCCCCGGTGCGCTGGCTGCACCAGGTGGTGTGAACCGCCCTGCTTTTGGTCTTCAGGGGCGTGGGGCTGTATCGATTTGCGGCTCCGCCGCGTGGGCGCGACCAGCCACAGACGGCCCGCAGTCGGCCGACGACAGACGTAAAACGGCGAGTGGCCCGCCCCCAACCCGGGGACGGGCCACCCGCCGTTCACGGCAAATCAGACCGTCCGGAACGCCAGCACCACGTTGTGCCCACCGAACCCGAAGGAGTCATTGAGGGCTGCGATACGGCCCTCAACGGGCAGCTTCCGCGCCTCGCCCCGGACGATGTCCGCCGCAGCCTCCGCCTCAGGATCAAGGTTCTCGACATTGATGGTCGGCGGGGCAACCCGGTGGTACAGCGCCAGGATCGTGGCGACGGACTCGACACCACCCGCACCACCCAGCAGATGACCGGTCATCGACTTGGTGGCCGAGACAGCCATGTGGTCGGCGTCGTCGCCGAACACCTTCCGCAGCGCCTTCAACTCGGCCACGTCACCGGCCGGCGTCGAGGTGGCGTGCGCGTTGACGTGCACGATCTCCGCCGGGTCCAGGTCGGTGCGCTCCAGCAGGTTCTGCAGGGCGTGCGAGATGCCGCGGCCCTCGGGCTCCGGCTGCACGATGTCGTGGCTGTCGGCGGAGATGCCCTGGCCGACCGCCTCCGCGTACACGCGGGCGCCGCGCTTGGCGGCGTGCTCGGCGGACTCCAGGACGAGGACGCCGGCGCCCTCGCCGAGGACGAAGCCGTCACGGGCGACGTCGTAGGGACGCGAGGCGCCCTGCGGGTCGTCGTTGTTCTTGGACATCGCCATCATGTTGCCGAACGCGGCGATGGGAAGCGGGTGGATGGCCGCCTCCGTGCCACCCGCGACGACGACGTCGGCGCGGCCGGTGCGGATCATCTCGATGGCATAGCCGATGGCCTCGGCGCCCGACGCGCAGGCGGAGACCGGGGTGTGCACGCCCGCACGGGCGCCCACGAGGAGACCCACGTTGGCGGAGGGGCTGTTCGGCATCAGCATGGGGACGGTGTGCGGGGAGACGCGGCGTACGCCCTTCTCCTTGAGCACGTCGTACTGGTCGAGGAGGGTCGTCACACCGCCGATGCCGGAGGCGATGACGGCACCGAGACGGTCCGGGTCGATGGCGGCGTCGTCGCCGGCCTTGTCGGTGAAACCGGCGTCCGCCCAGGCCTCCTTGGCCGCGATCAGCGCGAACTGCGCCGAGCGGTCCAGGCGGCGGGCCTGCGGCCGCGGGATGACCTCGGTGGGCTCCACGGCGACCGGCGCGGCGATACGGACCGCCTGCTCGGCGGCCCACTCCTGCTCCAGGGGCTTCACGCCGGACTTGCCGGCGATCAGGCCCTCCCAGGTAGAGGCTGCGTCGCCACCCAGCGGTGTGGTTGCGCCGATACCGGTGACGACCACGGTGCGATTGGTCGGGCTCACGGGAATTCTTTCTCCAACGGATCGGGATTCAGCGGCGCCACCGCCGGGTGGCGGGGCAAAGCAGCCGGGCCTAGAAGGCTCAGGCCTGGTGCTTGAGGATGTAGTTGGTCGCGTCGCCGACCGTCTTGAGGTTCTTGACATCCTCGTCCGGGATCTTGACGTCGAAGCGCTCTTCGGCGGCGACGACGACCTCGACCATGGACAGCGAGTCGACGTCCAGGTCGTCGGTGAAGGACTTGTCCAGCTGGACGTCCTCAACCGGGATGCCGGCGATCTCGTTCACGATGTCGGCGAGACCGGCGACGATCTCTTCCTGAGTGGCGGCCATGTCAGGCGCTCCTTCGTAGTAATCCAGAGGGTGTGGCGCCCGCCGCGTCAGCGGCAGGTTTGCAGTGCTTTCCGCACCGGACCCGATGATGATCCGGCACGGAGTGCCTAGGGGAGGGTAACGACCGTCGCGGCGTACACGAGACCCGCCCCGAAGCCGATGACGAGCGCGGTGTCGCCGCTCTTCGCCTCACCGGTCGCCAGAAGCCGCTCCATGGCGAGCGGAATCGAGGCGGCCGAGGTGTTGCCGGTGGTGCGTACGTCACGCGCGACCGTGACGTGCTCCGGCAGTTTCAGCGTCTTCACCATCGAGTCGATGATCCGCTCGTTGGCCTGGTGAGGAATGAAGACGTCCAGGTCGTCCGGGGTGATCCCGGCCGCGTCCAGCGCCTGCTGGGCGACCTTCGCCATCTCGAACACGGCCCAGCGGAACACCGCCTGGCCCTCCTGCGTGATCGCAGGGAACTTGGCGACCGTGCCTTCGCGGTAGTCCGTCCACGGCACGGTCTGCTTGATCGTCTCGGACTTGTCGCCCTCCGAGCCCCACACGGTCGGGCCGATCGCCGGCTCCTGGGAGGGGCCGACCACGACCGCGCCCGCGCCGTCGCCGAACAGGAAGGCCGTCGCACGGTCCTCCAGGTCGGTGAGATCGGACAGCCGCTCCACGCCGATGACGAGGACATACTCGGCAGAGCCCTCGACGATCATGCCCTTGGCGAGGGTGAGGCCGTAGCCGAAGCCGGCGCAGCCCGCCGAGATGTCGAAGGCTGCGGCCTTGTTCGTGCCGAGCTTGTCGGCGATCTCCGTCGCGACGGCCGGGGTCTGCTTGAAGTGCGAGACGGTCGAGACGATCACGCCGCCGATCTGCTCGGCGGAGATGCCCGCGTCGGCGATCGCCTTGCCGGACGCCTCGATCGACATCGCGGCGACGGTCTCCTCGTCGGAGGCCCAGTGCCGGGTCTCGATGCCGGAGCGCGAACGGATCCACTCGTCGGAGGAGTCGATCGTCTCGAGGATCACCTCGTTCGGCACGACCCTGGTCGGGCGGTAGCCACCCACACCGAGGATGCGCGCGTACGGGGCGCCCTTGCTGGGCTTGATCTTCGACATCTTCGTACGGCTCCTTGGATGTCAGGCGTCGGCGTGCTCAGCGATGAGCTCGCGGGCCGCGTCGAGGTCGTCGGGGGTCTTGAGCGCGAGCGTCTTCACGCCCGGCAGCGCGCGCTTGGCGAGGCCGACCAGCGTGCCGCCGGGGCAGACCTCGATGATCGCGGTCGCGCCGAGCTCCTTGAAGGTCTCCATGCACAGGTCCCAGCGGACCGGGTTGGCGACCTGGCCGACCAGGCGCTGAAGCACCTCGGCGCCGGTGGCGACCGTCTGCCCGTCCTTGTTCGAGACGTACGTGAACTTCGGGTCCGCGGGGACCAGTTCGGCGGCGGCCTCGGCCAGCGCGTCGACGGCGGGCGCCATGTGGTGCGTGTGGAACGCGCCGGCGACCTTCAGCGGGACGACCTTGCGGACACCCTCGGGCTTGTCCTCGTTCAGCACGGCGAGCTGCTCCAGCGTGCCCGCGGCGACGATCTGGCCCGCGCCGTTCACGTTCGCCGGGGTCAGGCCCAGCTTCTCCAGGTGCGCGACGGAGACCTCCGGGTCGCCGCCGAGCAGCGCCGACATCCCGGTCTCGGTGACCGCGGCGGCGTCGGCCATGGCCAGACCCCGCTTGCGTACGAGGGTGAGCGCGGAGGCGTCGTCGAGGATCCCCGCGAAGGCGGCGGCGGTGATCTCGCCGACGCTGTGGCCCGCGACGGCGCCCGGCGTGATGGCACCGAGTGCCGCGGCGGACAGGATGCCGGCGGCGACGAGCAGCGGCTGGGCCACCGCGGTGTCGCGGATCTCCTCCGCGTCGGCCTTCGTGCCGTAGTGGGCGAGGTCCAGTCCGATGGCGTCCGACCAGGCGGCGACGCGGTCTGCGGCAGCGGGCAGTTCGAGCCAGGGAGTCAGGAAGCCGGGCGTCTGGGCGCCCTGGCCGGGAGCGACGAGTACGAGCACTCTCACACTCTCTCTTGAGGACGGCCAAGGCCGCCCGTGAGGACAGGGACGAAGAACACGAGGGGGTTTTGTGGACCCCCGACAAAAGACTAGGCGGGGAGATCCCCGTCGGCCAGACGCCCCAGGATCAGCGCGATCCGCAGCGTGAACGCGGAGCGTACATCGGAAGGTGACCAACCGGTGACGTCAGTCACACGTCGAAGCCGGTAGCGCACGGTGTTCGGGTGAACGAAGAGCATCCGGGCCGCGCCTTCCAGACTGCTCGCCTGCTCAAGATAGACGGAGAGCGTCTCCAGAAGCGCCGAGCCGGCCTCCTCCAGCGGTCTGTAGATCTCCTCCACCAGCTGCTCGCGTGCGCTCGGGTCACCGGCGATCGCGCGCTCCGGAAGCAGATCGTCCGCCAGCACCGGCCGCGGGGCGTCCTGCCAGGCGGAACACGCCTTGAGCCCGGCGGCCGCGGCCTGCGCGGACCGGGTCGCGGCCAGCAGATCGGCCACCACGGGCCCGGCCACCACGGGCCCGGCGGCATACGGCCCGATCAGCGACTTCGCGACAGCGATCGGATTGTCGCTGCCACCGGCGATGACGACGAGCCGGTCCCCGAGCACCCCGGTGAGGACCTGCAGCTTGGCGTGCCGGGCGGCCCGCCGGATCGCCTCCACCGTCAGCTCGGAGTCCCCGTCGGGGGCGGTCCCCAGGACGACACACACATGCTCGGGGGCGTTCCACCCTAGGGCGGCGGCCCTGCTGACGGCGCCCTCGTCGGCCTCCCCGCTGAGCACCGCATTGACGACGAGGGACTCAAGACGCGCATCCCAGGCACCGCGTGCCTCGGCGGCCTGGGCGTACACCTGGGCGGTGGCGAAGGCGATCTCCCGGGCGTACACGAGCAGTGCCTCACGCAGCACGCTCTCGTCACCGGGTGCCGCCACCTCGTCGATGGCGGATTCCATGACCTCGATGGTGGTGCGGACCATCTCCACGGTCTGGCGCAGCGTGATCGCCCTGGTCAGCTCGCGGGGCGCGGTGCCGAACACATCCGTCGAGATGGCCTGCGGGGCGTCGGGATGCCGGAACCACTCGGTGAAGGCGGCGATACCGGCCTGGGCGACCAACCCGATCCAGGAACGGTTCTCCGGAGGCATCGCCCGGTACCACGGCAGCGTCTCGTCCATCCGCGCGATGGCCTGCGCGGCGAGAGAACCGGAGGACTTCTCCAGTCGCTTCAGGGTCGCGGCGTGCGAGTGGACGCCGGGCGCGGCGGCTTCGGGCTTGCTCGTTTCGGGTTCGGGCACGGGGACAAGACTGCCTTATCCGGACGGGAGCGTGCGTCGCCGGGTCTACCGTGGAGTCCGTGATGGACGTACGGCGCGCTGCGGAGCGCTACCCAGGAGGCGACCCGGCAGCAGGCATCGAGTCGTGGCACGCCTTCTCCTTCGGACCGCACTACGACCCCGACAACCTTCGCTTCGGCGCGGTGATCGCCTGCAACGAGGAGCGCCTCGCGCCCGGTGCCGGCTTCGACGAGCACCCGCACAGCCACACCGAGATCGTGACGTGGGTGGTCGAGGGCGAGCTGACCCACCGTGACTCCTTCGGCCACGAGACGACGGTCCGTCCCGGCGACGTCCAGCGCCTGAGTTCGGCGGCGGGCGTACGCCACGTGGAGCGCAACGACGGCGACGAGCCGCTGACCTTCGTCCAGATGTGGCTGGCCCCCCGCGACCCCGGCGGCGACCCCGCCTACGAGATCGTCCACGGCATCGCGGACTCCACTCCGTACGCGGTCCCGGAGGCGGGCGCGATGCTCCATGTACGCCGCCTGGGGGTGGGGGAGCGGACGGCGGTGCCGGACGGGGCGTACGTGTACGCGCACGTGGTGCGGGGCGAAGTGACCCTGGACGGAGAGCATTTGGGCGTCGGTGACGCGGCCCGCATCACCGACGCCAAGGACATGGAGGCACTGGCCGCGACGGACGCGGAGCTGCTGATCTGGACGCTTGAGAACGAGGCGGGCCGGTGGTGACCGCGCCCAGGATTTTCGCCCCCGCCGCCCCTACCCGTCCCGTCCCTGGGGGCTGCCGCCCCCAGACCCCCGCTTCGGCCTGAACGGCCTCGTCCTCAAACGCCGGACGGGCTGAAAGACCAAGCCCCGCCCGGCGAAAATCAGCCCCTCCGGCGTTTGAGGAGCGGGGGTCCGGGGGCTGGCCCCCGGTACGGGACGGGTAGGGGCGGCGGGGGCGAAGAAACCCGGGGTCCCGCTACCTCAGCCCCGCAGCTCCGCCAGCACCGCATCCGTGAACACCGGCCACACCTCGACCGCCCACGGCCCGAAGGCCCGGTCCGTCAGGGCCACGCCCGCCACCCCCGCATCCGGGTCGATCCACAGGAACGTACCCGACTGCCCGAAGTGCCCGAACGTGCGCGGAGAGGACGAAGAGCCCGTCCAGTGCGGGGACTTGGAGTCCCGGATCTCGAAGCCGAGACCCCAGTCGTTCGGGTTCTGATGCCCGTACCCCGGCAGGACGCCCTTCGTGCCCGGGTACTGCACCGTCATCGCCTGCGCCACCGTCCGCGGATCCAGCAGCCGCGGCGCCTGCACCTCGGCCGCGAACCGCAGCAGATCCTCGACCGTCGAGACGCCGTCCTTGGCGGGGGAGCCCTCCAGGGAAGTACCGCTCATCCCCAGCGGCTCCAGCACCGCCTGCCGCAGATACTCCCCGAACGGGATGTCCGTCGCCTTGGCGATGTGGTCGCCGAGCTGCTCGAACCCGGCGTTGGAGTACAGCCGCCGCTCCCCGGGCGGCGCGGTCACCCGGTGCTCGTCGAACGCGAGCCCCGAGGTGTGGGCCAGCAGATGGCGGACCGTCGAGCCGGGCGGACCGGCCGGTTCGTCGAGCTCGATCGCGCCTTCCTCGTACGCGACGAGGGCGGCGTACGCGGCGAGCGGCTTGGTGACCGAGGCCAGCGGGAAGCGGTGGCCGCTCGGGCCATGGGTGCCGAGGACCGTGCCGTCGCCCCGCACCACACCCGCCGCAGCGGTGGGAACCGGCCAGTTTTCGATCAGCGCAAGGCTCTTCAGCGACATGCCGTCGAGCCTAAGCGCTCACAACGTGAGCTCCAGCAACGGGTCGGGCTTGGGCTTGAAGCCGAGGGAGACATAGAGCGGCTCGGCGTCCGGGGAGGCGGTGAGGTGCACGCGCGCGGCCCCGCGCTCCCGGAACCAGTCCAGCAGCGTGTCCATGCACGCGCGCGCGTACCCGCGACGGCGCGCGTCCGGGTCGGTCGCCACGCTGAAGACGAAGCCGACCGCCCCGAGCGGATCGCCCGCCTTTCCGATCCGGTAGTCGACCGTCCCGGCCACCAGCGCAGCCAGCGCCCCCGGCCGCTCGGGATGGTCGACGACGAACGCGGCGAAGTTCCCGTCCGCCTCGCCCAGCCTCTCCCGCAGCCCCGGCAGTGACTGCTCGTGCCAGTCCGTGGCAGGATCCGACCCCGGCAGCGCGTCGATCATCACCTGACGCAGCCGCAGCACTTCCTGCGCGTCCTCGGGCACGGCCCGGCGTACAAGACTCATGCCCCGCACGCTAGTCACCGCCGCAGCCCCATGTCCCGCCGATTTCTGCTGTGCTTGTTTCTTACGGGTTCCGCTTGCTTGGAGTGCACTCGAAGGCCATAGCGTTGAGGTCATGACGGTGATGGAGACCACGCCCACCAGGACCGACAGCTGCGGCGCCCCACCCCAGGCGCACCGGCGCCCCGAAGGCCAGGACAGTTACACGATCAGCGAGGTCGTCGCGTTCACCGGCCTGACGGCGCACACCCTGCGCTGGTACGAGCGCATCGGCCTGATGCCGCACGTGGACCGCTCGCACACGGGCCAGCGCCGCTACAGCAACCGCGACCTCGACTGGCTGGACCTCGTCGGCAAGCTCCGGCTCACCGGTATGCCGGTCGCCGACATGGTGCGGTACGCGGAGCTGGTGCGCGAGGGCGACCACACGTTCGGCGAGCGCTTCGAGCTGCTCGAGCAGACCCGCCGGGACGTGCTGTCCCGGATGGCGGAGCTCCAGGACACCCTCGCGGTGCTCGACCGGAAGATCAGTTTCTACGCGGAGAAGGTGCGATGACGGACAGCAGGATCCCGACCGTACGACTCGGCGCAGACGGCCCGCAGGTCGGCGTACAGGGCCTTGGCTGCATGGGCATGAGCTGGGCGTACGGCCCCTCCGACGCGGAGGAGTCGCGGGCCGCCCTGGAGCGGGCACTGGAGCTGGGCGTCACGCTGTACGACACGGCGGAGGGCTACGGCGACGGCGACAACGAACGCTTCCTGTCGCCGTTCTTCAAGGCGCACCGGGACGAGGTCGTCATCGCGACCAAGTTCGGCGTACGCGTCCCGGCGGGCGACCGCACCAAGCGGGTCATCCGCGGCGACGCCCCGTACGTCCGCCAGGCCGTCGAGGGCAGCCTGCGCCGCCTCGACGTCGACGTCATCGACCTCTACTACATGCACCGGCGCGATGTGAACGTACCGATCGAGGAGACCGTCGGCGCCATGGCCGAGCTGGTCGCCGAGGGCAAGGTCAAGCACCTCGGCCTCAGCGAGGTCACCGCCGACGAACTGCGCGCCGCGCAGGCCGTGCACCCGATCGCCGCCGTGCAGTCGGAGTGGTCCCTGTTCAGCCGGGACATCGAGGCCAACGTGGTGCCGGCCGCCCGCGAACTGGGCGTGGCCCTGGTCCCCTACTCCCCGCTCGGCCGCGGCTTCCTCGCCGGCTCCTTCTCCGACGCGGACAAGGACCTCACCGACGGCGACGTCCGCCGCACGATGCCCCGCTTCCAGGGCGACAACGCGGCCACCAACGCAACGCTCCTGGAACCGATCCGAGCGGTGGCCGAGGCCCACGGCGCCTCCCCGGCCCAGATCGCCCTGGCCTGGGTCCAGCAGCGAGCAGACGTGCACGGCCTGGCAGTGGCCCAGATCCCCGGCACAACAAAGCGCCACCGGGTGGAAGAGAACGCGGCGGCGACGGGCATCGTCCTCACGGAGGCTGAGTTGGCGCTCCTGGAGCCGATCGCGGACAAGGTGGCAGGAACGCGCTACCCGGACATGCGGTTCGCCTCTGCCGGGCGGGAGTAGATCTTTTAGGGGCGCGGGGAACCGCGCGACAAGCCACAACGAACCCGCACCAGCCAACGCACCGGACCCGGCAGACGCTAAAGCTCAGCCAACAGTTCCGCCTTCTTGACGGAGAACTCCTCATCCGTCACCAGGCCCGCCTGATGCAGCTCCCCCAGGTGCCGAATACGCTCAGCAATGTCGGCCGGATCGCGCCTCGGCGCACCGGCCGACACCACAGCCGCCGGCCCGGCATCCCGCACAGCGGCAAGCACAGCCGCCGCAAACGGCAACGACTCATGCACAGGCCCATACCCCAACCCGAACACCACAGCCGCCGGATCCTGATCCACCTGCACGGCCTGCGCAGCACCCCGCAGCAACCGCAGATGCCCCTCGAACACCTCCGGCGACCGCCACTCCACGCCGCTCAGCTCACCGACCGGAAAACTCTGGTCCCCGGCCTTCCACTTGGCGGACGACGCCCCCGTCCAGAACCACCGGAAGTGCACGGTCTTCCCGTCGAAGGACGCCTTCGCGTCATAGGCCTTGAACTGCCGGGGCGCCTCGGGCGCGGCCACCAGAAACCGCTCGGCGGGCTCGCCGTCCGCGGTCAGCAGCCCCCGCAGCTCGTCGGCGTAGTACTCGGCGAGAGCGTCCCGCTCGGCAGGCAGCACCAGCCGGTACGGATCGCACCCTTCCTTGAGCTGCCCCGCGGCCGCCTCCAGCAGGGGATCGGCCCCGGGCCGCACCTCGGCCCGCAGGACGACGGTGCCGCGCTTCCCGGGGGACAGCGTCACCCCGGAGATCGCCTCCAGGGGCACACGACGTTCCCCCAGCGCCTGGAACAGCTTGGGCGTTCGAATCCCTCGTTCGTAACGGATGAGCACAGAGTCGGACTCGAACTCCCAGGCGGCATGAAATCCGGCCAGTACGTCACCCATGCGGCTCATCGTAGGCATGACCCGCTCCTTCGTCTCCACCCCGCGCAGACCGCGGTTTCTGCGCCTCTACGCGCGTCCGGCCGCGGACGCACCGGACAAACCCTCCCGGCACACGTTGTCCTCGCGTGCGCAGCGCACCGACCGGTACGCGCCAACCCCGATCTCCGCGAAGTTCCGCACGCTCTCCGTGCCCGGCTCGAAGTACCCGGCATGCCCCTTCGCACCCTGCGCGGACAGCACCCGCGCGCCGAACGCGGCGGACACCGGGTCGGCCCCGTGGCCCAGCCCGCCGAGCTCCAGGTACGGCACGTCCTGCACCCAGTCCGTGGCGTCCCGCATCGCCCACACCTGGGCGGTGGTGTGCAGGTGGGAGGCGTTCGACACGCGCATGCCCGGGCTGGCCGCCACCGCTATGTCGGCCACCCGGCGCGGCAGTCCGGGCGCGGCGATGCCGCACACCACGGAGCCGTAGCTGTGGCAGAACAGCGAGACCGGCGCCTTGCCGGGCAGCCCGCGCAGCATCGCGTTCAGCCGCAGCGAGCCCTCCGCCGCGCGCATCGCCGTCGCCGAGTCGATGCCGAGCCCGGCCGGCGCCGTGTAGTCGGCCCAGGCGATCACGGCCGTACGCGTCGTCGGGCTCGCCGCCCGCTCCGCCGCGTACAGCGACCTGGCCATGCCGACGGCCGCCGAGTACGGGCGGTTGGTCTTCTGGAAGGTGAGCAGGTCGGTGTCGACGCCGGGGACGACGACCGACACACGCTCGGCCCGCTGCAGATTCCCGATCACCTCCGCGACCCGCCCCGAGCCCTCGGGGTCGAAGGCGAGGATCTGCCGGTCAGGCTGCAGCAACGACTCGTAGCGGTGCATACGGCGGCCTGCGTCGCGCTGCCCGACCGGCGAGAGCCGGCTGTCGTGCATTCGCCCCCGCTCGACCTTGCGCTGCTCGGTGAGCGCGAGACGGTTGGCGCGGTAGCGCAGCGCGACAGGCGCACCGTTCATGTTGCCGACCGCAAGGGGATAGCGGTGGGCGAGACGGCTGCGCTCCTGAGCGGTGAGCGAGGCGAAAAAGCGGGCGAGGCGCACGGGGGACGCGTCGGGGTCCGGCAGATGGTGCCCGTGGATGCGGCCGTGCTCCCAGGAGGAGATCGAGGCCTGCAGCGGAGTCACCGCGCGATGGCTGCGCAGGGCCGTCCAGCCGGTGGTCGCCAGCATCACGAACACGACGGCCAGCGCGAGCAGAGCGCGCCAGACGTTCAGTTGCGGGGAGGTGTCGAAGGAAGTCACTGGGAGGACACACTAGGAGAACGAGAGGGTCTCGCGTGAGCTGAGTGACGGGTATCACGTTTCGATAAACGTGGCGATGACCTCAGTGTCTGTCAATGTCCTCGCAATATGTCTCAGCGTGTTCGCCAGCTCTCGGTGAGTGCCGGGCCCACCTGTTCGAGGTACGAGATCGTCAATGCGCGCATCGCCTCGACGCTGAAGTCCTCACCGGTGGACCACTGCCGTTCCGTCACCCGCATCACCCCGCTGAAGACCGCCACCGCCAGCCGCGGCCGGGGGTCGGCTTCCACGTCGAGGCCCTCCCTCTCGGAAAGCACCCGCGCGATGGTGTCCTCGGTCTCCTCGCTGCGCCGCAGATGCGCGGCGAGCAGGACGGGCGTCGACTCGATCACCCGGTACATCCGCAGATACAGCTCGACCGGTACGACGGCCTCGATGACCTCGTGGAGCGTGTCCCAGCCCTCCAGGACCGCCTGGCGCAGCGCCTCCATCGGCGCCTCGCCCGCCGGCCGTTCGCGTACCGCCTGGAGGAACCGCGCCACCGCCAGCTCCTGCAGGGCGAGCGCGGCCTCCTCCTTGCCGGCGAAGTAGCGGAAGAAGGTGCGCTGCGAGACGTCGACGGCCTCGGTGATGTCGTCGACGGTCGTCTGCTCGTACCCGCGCGTGGTGAACAGTTCGACGGCGGCCCGCATCAGCGCGTCCCGGGTGCGCTGCTTCTTGCGTTCGCGGAGTGTTTCCATGTCCGTCAGTTACTGACTTGTGAATTGGTTTGTCAATTGTCAGCGGCTGTCACTAGCCTCGAACGCATGACTAGTCAGACCACCATCGACACGACGGGGCCGGGGGACAAGGCACCAGTGGCCCCGTCGGACGCGCCGGGGGCCTCCGGGCTGCGCGGCCACCCGTGGTTCACCCTCATCACCGTCGCCGTCGGGGTCATGATGGTGGCCCTCGACGGGACCATCGTGGCCATCGCCAACCCGGCCATCCAGAAGGACCTCAAGGCGAGCTTCGCCGACGTCCAGTGGATCACCAACGGGTACTTCCTCGCCCTCGCGGTCTCGCTGATCACCGCGGGCAAGCTCGGCGACCGCTTCGGGCACCGCCAGACCTTCCTGGTCGGCGTGACCGGCTTCGCCGCCGCCTCGGGCGCCATCGGCCTGTCGAACAGCATCGCCGCGGTCGTCACCTTCCGTGTCTTCCAGGGCCTCTTCGGCGCGCTGCTGATGCCGGCCGCGCTCGGCCTGCTGCGCGCGACCTTCCCGGCCGAGAAGCTGAACATGGCCATCGGTATCTGGGGCATGGTCATCGGCGCCTCCACCGCCGGCGGCCCGATCCTCGGCGGCGTCCTGGTCGAGCACGTCAACTGGCAGTCGGTGTTCTTCATCAACGTGCCGGTCGGCGCGATCGCCCTGATCCTGGGCCTGCTGATCCTGCGCGACCACCGCGCTGAGAACGCCCCGCGCTCCTTCGACCTGCTGGGCATCGCCCTGCTCTCGGGCGCGATGTTCTGCCTGGTCTGGGCGCTCATCAAGGCCCCCGCCTGGGGCTGGGGCGATGGCAGGACATGGACGTTCATAGCCGCGTCCGTCCTCGGCTTCGCCCTCTTCTCCTTCTGGGAGACGAAGGTCAAGGAGCCGCTGATCCCGCTCGGCCTGTTCCGCTCGGTCCCGCTCTCCGCGGGTGTGGTGCTGATGGTCCTGATGGCCATCGCCTTCATGGGCGGCCTGTTCTTCGTGACGTTCTACCTGCAGAACGTGCACGGGATGAAGCCGATCGACGCCGGTCTCCACCTGCTCCCGCTCACCGGCATGATGATCGTCGGCTCCCCGCTCGCGGGCGCGCTGATCACCAAGCTCGGCCCGCGCATCCCGCTGGCCGGCGGCATGGCGGCCACCGCGATCGCCATGTACGGCATGTCGACGCTGCAGACGGACACGGGCAGTGCCGTCATGTCCCTCTGGTTCGCCCTGCTCGGCCTCGGCCTCGCGCCGGTCATGGTCGGCGCCACGGAGGTCATCGTCGGCAACGCGCCCATGGAGCTCTCCGGCGTCGCCGGCGGCCTCCAGCAGGCGGCGATGCAGATCGGCGGCAGCCTCGGTACGGCCGTCCTCGGCGCCGTGATGGCGTCCAAGGTCGACAGCGACCTCGCGGGCAACTGGAAGGACGCGGGGCTCCCTCCGCTCACCCCGACCCAGCTGGGCCAGGCCTCCGAGGCCGTCCAGGTCGGTGTGGCCCCGGTCGCCAAGGGCACCCCGGAGACGATCGCTGCGAAGATCGCGGACGTGGCGCACGACACATTCATCTCAGGCATGAGCCTGGCGTCCCTGGTCGCCTGCGGAGTCGCGTTCGTGGCGATCTTCGTCGCCCTGCTCACCAAGCGCGGCGAGAACGCGGAGGCGGGTGCGGGCGCGGCCCACATCTGACGCGGGGAAGCCCGGCGAACCTGACGGGTTTTCAACGGACTTCGCCTATCAGGGTGAAGAAGCTAAAGATTCCTCGCATCCGCTGCGCACCGCAGGCCACAGTGGTCAAGCCCTCCCACACGGCATGTTCCTCGGGCAAGTTCGTACGGTGCGGAGGGCGACCGGTGCTGCGGCGCGCTGCCGGAGGGGGGCAGCGCGCCGGCAGCCCGAGGATTAGGAAGCGCATCGGGGGTACCCGCCTCGTTGAACCCCGAACAGACCCCGGGGTTCTGGGAGTTGATGATGGCGGGCTTCGGACACGGAACGCGCAGGCACCCCCGCTCACGTGGCCGCACGTGGTCACGGACCGGGCCGGATCGCGCAACGCTCGGAATCATCGGAACCATCTGCGCGGTCGCGGGATTCTTTGTGCTGGGGATCATCCTCGGCCCCCTTGCGATCGTCTGCGGCTGGCTCGCAATGGGCCGCACCTGGGCACGTTCAGGCCCAATTCCGGCCCTGGTCGCCCTCGTTCTGGGCGCCATCGACACGCTCCTGGCGGTCATCTGGCTGGCAGGAGCGGCAACCCCGGGGAACGGTCTCTTCTGACCCGGGGCAGTGAGGGAAGCCGCTGCGCCCGGCCTCGTGGCCGCCGTAGCTGCGGGCAATCGTGCCGCTAAGGGCGGCACGGGTGGGCGCAGCGGCACCCCGCAGGCGCGGGCAAGCACACCCACCCCCGCTGCAACCCCGTTCACGGGGTACCCGACGGCTCCCGCAACGCCGCCACCTCGGCCCGAAGCGCCCGCACCTCCTCCGTCAGCGCCTCAATGGCCTCCGTCTGCCGCCGCTCCTCCACGTCGTCCTTCTCGAACCGCGCAATGAACCACGCGGCGATGTTCGCGGTCACCACACCCAGCAGGGCTATCCCGGCCAGCATCAGCCCGACGGCGATCATCCGCCCCAGCCCGGTGGTCGGCGCATGATCCCCGTACCCCACGGTCGTCATCGTGGTGAACGACCACCACACCGCATCACCCAGCGTGCGGATGTTCCCGTTCGGCGACTCCCGCTCCACCGAGAGCACGGCCAGTGATCCGAACATCAGCAACCCGATGACGGCACCCGCGACATACGTCGTCAGCTGGATCTGCGAGGCCATCCGCGCCCGCCGCCCGACGAGTATCAGCGTCGACACCATCCGCAGCAGCCGCAACGGCTGCAGCATGGGCAGCACGACCGCACACAGGTCGAGCCAGTGCGTGCGCACGAACTCCTTGCGCCGCGGGGCGAGCCCCACCCGCACCAGATAGTCCGTGGCGAACGCCCCCCAGACCACCCACTCCACCACCGTGCACGCGGACGTCAGCGAGTGCCCCGCGGAGTGGTCCACGATCGGCACGGCATACGCGACGGCAAAAGCCACCGCGAGCGCCAGCAGGGGCCGCTGGGTGTACTGCTCCCAACGACCCTGCGCCGTTTGTTGCTTCATGCCCGCATCGTAAGGAATGAGTAAGGGCGGCGAGACCATCCGGTCCCGCCGCCCTCACATCGGCCTCGGTGTTACGCGTCGCCGCCTGCGGCACCCGGATCCGCCGCCGACACATCCAACAGCTGGTACCGGTCGATGGCCTGCTTCAGCACCGACCGGTCGACCTTCCCCTCCTTGGCCAGTTCCGTGAGCACCGCCACCACGATCGACTGCGCGTCGATGTGGAAGAACCGCCGGGCGGCCCCCCGGGTGTCGGCGAAGCCGAACCCATCGGCACCCAGGGACTGGTAGGACCCCGGCACCCATCGCGCGATCTGGTCCGGAACCGCCCGCATCCAGTCGGAGACGGCCACGAACGGCCCCTGCGCGCCGGACAGCTTCTGCGTCACGTACGGCACCCGCTGCTCCTCCTCGGGGTGCAGCAGGTTGTGCCGCTCGACGTCCACCGCCTCGCGCCGCAGCTCGTTCCAGGAGGTCGCCGACCAGACGTCGGCCCTGACGTTCCACTCCTCGGCGAGGATCTTCTGCGCCTCGACGGCCCACGGCACCGCCACACCGGACGCCATGATCTGCGCCGGGATCGATCCCGACGTGCCCTCGGAGAGCCGGTGGATGCCCTTGAGGATGCCCTCGACGTCCACGTTCTCCGGCTCGGCCGGGTGTTGGATCGGCTCGTTGTAGACGGTGAGGTAGTAGAAGACGTCCTCGCCGTGCGGGTGCTCCGCGTCGCCGCCGTACATCCGGCGCAGACCGTCCTGCACGATGTGCGCGATCTCGTACGAGTACGCCGGGTCGTAGGCGACACAGCCCGGGTTGGTCGAGGCGAGCAGCTGGGAGTGGCCGTCGGCGTGCTGCAGACCCTCACCGGTCAGGGTCGTACGACCGGCGGTCGCGCCCAGTACGAAACCGCGCGCCAGCTGGTCGGACATCTGCCAGAACTGGTCACCGGTGCGCTGGAAACCGAACATCGAGTAGAAGACGTAGACCGGGATCAGCGGTTCGCCGTGTGTGGCGTACGCCGAACCCGCCGCGATCAGCGAGGCCGTACAGCCCGCCTCGGAGATGCCGTCGTGCAGCATCTGACCGGTGGGCGACTCCTTGTACGCGAGCAGCAGATCGCGGTCCACCGCCTCGTACTGCTGGCCGAGCGGGTTGTAGATCTTCGCGCTCGGGAAGAAGGAGTCCATGCCGAACGTGCGGTACTCGTCCGGCGCGATCAGCACGAACCGCTTGCCGAGCTCCTTGTCCCGCATGAGGTCCTTGAGGAGCCGGACGAAGGCCATCGTGGTCGCGATCGACTGCTGACCCGAGCCCTTCTTCACGGTCGCGTACGTCTTGTCGTCCGGCAGGGCGAGCGGCTTGGAGCGCACGACGCGTGTCGGGACGTACCCGCCGCACTGCTTGCGGTGGTCGTGCATGTACTGGATCTCTTCCGAGTTCCGCCCCGGGTGGTAGTACGGCGGAAGCCCGCTCTCCAGGTCCTTGTCGGAGATCGGCAGGTGCAGCCGGTCGCGGAAGCGCTTGAGGTCGTCGACCGTCAGCTTCTTCATCTGGTGCGTGGCGTTGCGGCCCTCGAAGTTCGGGCCGAGCGTCCAGCCCTTGATCGTCTTGGCCAGGATCACCGTCGGCTGGCCCTTGTGGGCCTTGGCGGCCGAGAACGCGGCGAAGATCTTCTTGTGGTCGTGACCGCCACGGCCCAGGTGCAGGATCTGGTCGTCGGTCATGCCCTCGACCATCGCGCGCAGCCGCTGGTCGTCGCCGAAGAAGTTCTCGCGGATGTAGGCGCCGGACTCGGTGGCGTACGTCTGGAACTGGCCGTCCGGCGTCGTGTTCATCTTGTTGACGAGGAGGCCGTCGCGGTCCTGGGCGAGCAGCGGGTCCCAGGAGCGGTCCCAGATCAGCTTGATCACGTTCCAGCCGGCGCCGCGGAAGACCGACTCCAGCTCCTGGATGACCTTGCCGTTGCCGCGTACCGGGCCGTCCAGGCGCTGCAGGTTGCAGTTGACGACGAAGGTCAGGTTGTCCAGGCCCTCACGGGCGGCGATGGTCAGCTGGCCGAGCGACTCCGGCTCGTCCATCTCGCCGTCGCCGAGGAACGCCCACACATGGGACTTCGACGTGTCGGCGATCCCGCGCGCGTGCATGTAGCGGTTCATCCGCGCCTGGTAGATCGCACCGATCGGGCCGAGGCCCATCGACACGGTCGGGAACTCCCAGAAGTCCGGCATCGAGCGCGGGTGCGGGTACGAGGACAGCCCGTGCGGGGCCTTCGACTTCTCCTGCCGGAAGCCGTCGAGGTTCTCCTCGGTGAGTCGGTCGAGCAGGAACGCCCGGGCGTAGATGCCCGGAGAGGCATGGCCCTGGAAGAAGACCTGGTCGCCGCCGTCGCCCTCGTCCTTGCCGCGGAAGAAGTGGTTGAAGCCGACGTCGTAGAGCGACGCGGAGGACGCGAAGGTGGCGATGTGGCCGCCGACGCCGATGCCGGGGCGCTGGGCGCGTGAGACCATGACCGCCGCGTTCCAGCGGGTCGCGTTCAGGACCTTGCGCTCGATCTCCTCGTTGCCCGGGAAGAACGGCTCGTCCTTGGTCGCGATCGTGTTGACGTAGTCCGTGCTGCGCATCTCGGGCACGGCCACGCGCTTCTCGCGGGCCCGCTCGATCAGGCGCAGCATCAGGTAGCGGGCCCTCTCACGGCCGCGCTCGTCGACGGCGGCGTCCAGGGAGTCGAGCCACTCCTGGGTTTCCTCGGGATCGAAGTCAGGAACCTGACTCGGAAGGCCGCCAATGATGATCGGGTTGCGATCGGATCCGGAAGCCACGCTGTTCCTTACCTGTCAGAGGGCTGCATTGAGCTGCTTTTCGGTACGCCTGCACCGTTCCCCATCGTGTACCTCGGGAAAGCAAACGTCATCTCTACTGAGAGGTAACCGAGACCTACGTCAGCTCCGACTGGTTCCCAATGCCGCAAAGGGGGCAGAAAGGTGTGGTGTAGGTCACTTGTGGCGGCGGTTGCATGCCTGAAGTTGGGGTGACACGGCCAGGATCGTCACCGTTTCGGCGGTCTGAACGGCCGGGTACTTGCGCGATCCGCCCCGCCCGTGTGGACTACGGCCAATGCTTCGCGCACGCGCGTGGCTGAATCCCCCAGAGGGGGACCCCCATTCCAAAACATGATCAGGAGGCAACCCGTGAGCGCGACCGCGGACCACGCGGAGACGAGCCCTGCCGTGAGGCTGGGGTTCCAGCCCGAGCAGGTGGTCCAGGAGATCGGCTACGACGACGACGTAGACCAGGAACTCCGCGAGGCCATTGAGCAGGTCATCGGCAGCGACCTTGTGGACGAGGACTACGACGACGTCGCCGATGCCGTGGTGCTCTGGTTCCGCGACGAGGACGGCGACCTGACCGATGTGCTGGTGGACGCCACCACGTACATCGAGGAGGGCGGCTCGATCCTGCTGCTGACGCCGAAGACCGGCCGCGACGGCTACGTGGAGCCGAGCGACATCTCCGAAGCCGCGACGACGGCGGGGCTGTCCGCCTCCAAGAGCGTCAGCGTGGGCAAGGACTGGAGCGGCAGCCGGCTGGTGACGCCGAAGGCCGCCAAGTCCAAGAGGTGACCGCCGGCCGCAGTGACCGTGGCTGGGGGCGGTGCCCCCGGAACCCTCTTTAGGCCTGAACGGCCTCGTCCTCAAACGCCGGACGGGCTGAGTTCACTCAGCCCGTCCATCGGCTTTCGGTGATCGCTGCGTAGGGTGGGTGCCACCCGAACAGCCCCCACCGAAGGGACAAACTCGACCATGGCGATCCAGGTCGGCGACAAGGCCCCCGACTTCGAACTCAAGGACAACCACGGCGCCACCGTGAAGCTCTCCGAGTTCCGTGGCAGCAAGAACGTGGTCCTGCTGTTCTACCCCTTCGCCTTCACCGGTGTGTGCACCGGCGAGCTGTGCGAGGTGCGGGACAACCTGCCGCAGTTCTCCGACCGCGACACCCAGGTGCTCGCCGTCTCCAACGACTCCATCCACACCCTGCGCGTCTTCGCCGAGCAGGAGGGCCTGGAGTACCCGCTGCTGAGCGACTTCTGGCCGCACGGCGAGGTCTCCCGCGCCTACGGCGTCTTCGCCGAGGACAAGGGCTGTGCGGTGCGCGGCACCTTCGTCATCGACAAGGAGGGCGTCGTGCGCTGGAAGGTCGAGAACGCGTTGCCGGACGCCCGCGACCTGAACGAGTACGTGAAGGCGCTCGACACCCTGTGATTCTTCGGCTCCAAGCCATGCGTGGGGCGGGAACCCGTCACTAGGATCGACTCGTTGATCCGGTATCAAACGCACGGCGGGGCTCCCCGCCCCTGAAACCAATGGAGGACTCGTGGGAGTCAGCCTCAGCAAGGGCGGCAACGTATCGCTGACCAAGGAGGCCCCGGGCCTGACCGCGGTCATCGTCGGTCTGGGGTGGGACGTCCGCACCACGACCGGTACCGACTTCGACCTGGACGCCAGCGCGTTGCTGCTGAACTCCTCGGGCAAGGTCAGCAGCGACGCCAACTTCGTCTTCTTCAACAACCTCAAGAGCCCGGACGGCTCGGTCGAGCACACCGGTGACAACATCACCGGTGAGGGCGAGGGCGACGACGAGCAGATCAAGATCAACCTCGCGGCCGTCCCGGCCGACGTCGAGAAGATCGTGTTCCCGGTCTCCATCTACGACGCCGAGAACCGCCAGCAGTCGTTCGGCCAGGTGCGCAACGCGTTCATCCGCGTGGTGAACCAGGCGGGCGAGGCGGAGATCGCCCGCTACGACCTCTCCGAGGACGCCTCGACGGAGACCGCCATGGTCTTCGGCGAGCTGTACCGGCACGGCGCGGAGTGGAAGTTCCGCGCCATCGGCCAGGGCTACGCCTCGGGCCTGCGCGGCATCGCGCAGGACTTCGGCGTGAACGTCTGAGATCCGTCACCGGGTCTCGAACCGTCCGGCGCCGCACCGTTCGCGTGCGGCGCCCGGGGGTGCCCCCTCTGGGGGAGTGCAGGACAACCAAAGAAGCACCATCTCGGGGAGGACCAGCATCATGGGCGTCACGCTCGCCAAGGGGGGCAATGTCTCCCTGTCCAAGGCCGCACCCAACCTGACCCAGGTGATGATCGGGCTCGGCTGGGACGCGCGCTCCACCACCGGAGCCCCGTTCGACCTCGACGCCAGCGCCCTGCTGTGCGGCGCGGGCAACCGGGTCCTGGGGGACGAGTACTTCGTCTTCTACAACCAGCTCAAGAGCCCGGAGGGCTCGGTGGAGCACACGGGCGACAACCTCACCGGTGAGGGCGAGGGCGACGACGAGTCGATCCTGGTCGATCTGACCCAGGTGCCGGCCCACTGCGAGAAGATCGTCTTTCCGGTCTCGATCCACATGGCCGACGAGCGCGCCCAGACCTTCGGACAGGTCAGCAACGCCTTCATCCGCGTCGTCAACCAGGCCGACGGCCAGGAGCTCGCACGCTACGACCTCAGCGAGGACGCCTCCACCGAAACCGCGATGATCTTCGGTGAGCTGTACCGCTACCAGGGCGAATGGAAGTTCAGGGCGGTGGGACAGGGGTACGCGTCGGGACTGCGCGGCATCGCTCTAGACTTCGGAGTCAACGTTTCGTAAAGCCGAGTACGGCGCGGGGGAGAGACCCGTACCGCTACGGATTGGGTAGCCAGTGCTTCTGAAAACCTTCGGCTGGTCGTTCGCGATTACCGCGGTCGGCCTGGCCGTCGCCGTCCTCTACGGGGGGTGGGAGGCCTTCGGCATCGTGGCGATCCTCTCCATCCTCGAGATCTCGCTGTCGTTCGACAACGCGGTGGTCAACGCCGGAATCCTGAAGAGGATGAACGCCTTCTGGCAGAAGATCTTCCTCACCGTCGGCGTCCTCATCGCCGTCTTCGGCATGCGTCTGGTCTTCCCGGTCGTCATCGTCGCGGTCACCGCGAAGAAGAGCCCCCTCGACGCCGTCAACCTGGCCCTGACCGACAAGGACCAGTACCAGCAGCTCGTCACGGACGCCCACCCGGCGATCGCCGCCTTCGGTGGCATGTTCCTGCTGATGATCTTCCTCGACTTCATCTTCGAGGACCGCGACATCCAGTGGCTGCGTTGGATCGAGCGCCCGCTGGCCAAGCTCGGCAAGGTCGACATGCTGGCGGTGTGCATCGCCCTGGTCGTCCTGCTGATCACCTCGTTCACCTTCGCGGTCCACGCCCACCAGCACGGCGGCGCGCACGTC
Source organism: Streptomyces sp. NPDC001157 (assembly GCF_053598255.1). Taxonomy (NCBI): domain Bacteria; kingdom Bacillati; phylum Actinomycetota; class Actinomycetes; order Kitasatosporales; family Streptomycetaceae; genus Streptomyces; species Streptomyces sp. NPDC001157. Next base: position 133,407 of record NZ_JBSFJW010000003.1, on the reverse strand, counting down.
GACAAGGCGCAGACGGTGCTGATCTCCGGCATCGCCGGTCTGATCACGTACATGGTCGTCGGCGGACTCTCCGGCTACTTCGAGGACAGGCTCGAGGAAGAGGAGGAGCGGGAGCACGAGGAGGAGGAAGAGGCCGCGCGCACCGGCAAGAAGCGCTCGGCGGTCGCCCTCGCCGGCCAGGCCGCGTTCTTCATGTTCCTCTACCTCGAGGTCCTCGACGCGTCCTTCTCCTTCGACGGCGTGATCGGCGCGTTCGCCATCACCAACGACATCGTGCTGATGGCGCTGGGCCTCGGCATCGGCGCCATGTACGTCCGGTCGCTGACCGTGTACCTGGTCCGCCAGGGCACCCTCGACGACTACGTCTACCTGGAGCACGGCGCGCACTACGCGATCGGTGCGCTGGCCGTGATCCTCATGGTCACCATCCAGTACCAGATCAACGAGGTCATCACCGGCCTCGTCGGCGTGATCCTGATCGGCTGGTCCTTCTGGTCCTCGGTGCGCCGCAACAAGGCACTCGCGGAAGCCGAGGGAAAAGCCACGGGCTCGGACGAGAAGACTGAGATCCCGTCCGGGGTGTGACGCACCTGCGGGTGAGGGAACGCTCTGTGCGGGGCGGCCGGCCTCCGGCCGCCCCGCCGGTGTTTCAAGGGGTAACCGGGTCAAGCGGGACCCGGCTGAATCTGGTGAATCTGGGGGCGGGAATGGGCTTCTTGGACGGACTGTGGCGCGGACGCGAGGCCGACTTCGACTCGGGCAGCGCCGCAACCAACTCCATCGAGCTGACCAAACGGCACCACCAGGTCTCCCTCACCAAGCAGGGCGCGGCCACCGGGCATCTGCGCGTCAACCTGACCTGGCGGATGCGGACGTCCGACATCGGCGGCACACAGCGGGATTCCCTGCTGCGCCACCCCTTCAAGGCGCTCAAGCCCCCGGAGCTCATGGGGCACGGGCAGAGCATGGTCAACGTCGACCTCGACCTGGCGTGTCTGTACGAGCTCCAGGACGGCACGAAGGGGGTCGTGCAGCCGCTCGGCAACTACTTCGGGGACGTCAACGCGCCTCCGTACGTCAAGCTCAGCGGCGACGACCGGTTCGGGTCGGCCTCCGGCGAGACCATGTACGTCAACCTCGACCACCGGGACGAGATCAAGCGGCTGCTGGTCTTTGTGTACATCTACGACCAGACGCCCGCGTTCGACCGTACGCATGCGATCGTCACGCTGTACCCGAGCAACGGGCCCCGGATAGAGATCCACCTCGATGAGCGCCATCCGCAGGCTCGGTCGTGTGCGGTGGTGATGATCGAGAACGTGAAGGGGGAACTGGTGGTGCGGCGTGAGGTGAAGTTCGTCTACGGGTTCCAGGCGGAGTTGGATCGGTTGTACGGGTGGGGGCTGCAGTGGGGGCGGGGTTACAAGTCCAAGGTGGAGAAGTAGCCGCCGGTCGCCCAGTAGCCCGGAGCGCTTCCCCTACCGCCCGATGAACTGCGGGCCCTGTGGCGGCAGCCGGAAGTCCGGGTTCGGGGCGGCCGGGACCGTCACCGGGGGCGGGTAGCCGTAGCCGGTGGCTGCCGCCGCCGGCTGGGGGTAGCCGTAGGCGGGCTGGGTCGCGGGAGGCTGCTGGGGGTAGCCGTAGGCCGGCTGGGTGGGGACCGCCGTGGGCTGTTCCGGGGGGAGGGGCCGGGAGAGCTCGGGGGCCGGGTCCGTGGCTTCCGACTCGTCCACCGAGATGCCGAACTCCGTGGCCAGGCCCTTCAGGCCGTCCGAGTAGCCCTCGCCCAGGGCGCGGAACTTCCAGAGCTCGTCGCGGCGGTACAGCTCGCCGCAGATCAGGGCGGTCTCCCGGCCCGTCTCGGGCTTGATGTCGAAAAGGATCAGCGGCTCGTCGGCCGCGCTCGCCGCGTCGTACAGCAGGATGCGCAGTCCCTGTACGCGGTCGAAGGTGACGTCGTCCGCCGAAGCGACCAGAAGAATCCGGCTGACATCGGCCTCGACTCCGGCCAGATCTGTCTGGATCGTGTCGGTGAGGCCGTCGGCGACCCGCTTCTTGCCGAGCCACCTCGCCTTCCCGGAGGGGTGCCGGGGCTGGTTGTAGAAGACGAAGTCCTCGTCGGAGCGCACACGACCGTCGGGGCCGAGGAGCAGCGCCGAGGCGTCGACGTCCGGGACCCCCTGCCCGGGCGTCCAGCGCAGCACGGCGCGCACCGTGGTGGCCTCCAGCGGGACGTTCGACCCCTTCAGCATCGCGTGCGTCATGCGGTCATCCTGCCCTCTCGGTCCTGATCACGACAACGCGGGGTGGGGGGAGCCGCAGCCGGGTCGACGGCCTGTCGAATCGCCGTCGACATGGCCGAGTTACCAGAAATTCATGCCCTGCGGGAACCCCTGACATGGGTTTCTACGTACTATTACCGGCCACCCATTACCGAATCCATAGCCTTACCTGGCGTCACGGGGGAGTTCTATGCGTCATTTCGGGCACATCGCCCCGGAGGTGCGGCAGCGCCTCTTCCATCAGGAGCCGTGCGAGTTCACCACGGACTCCCCGGCCCGGCTGCTCTCCGCGGCCCTGGGCGCCACGCTCTACAGTCCGGCCACGCGGCCGCGGCTCGCCGACGACATCGTCAAGCAGGCCGGACTCGGCGTGGTCTCGATGGTGCTGTGCCTGGAGGACTCGATCGACGACGCGGACGTGCCGGCGGGGGAGGAGAACCTCGTCCGCCAGTTCGCCGACCTGGCAGCGCGGGACGGCGCCGAGCTGCCGCTGCTGTTCGTCCGGGTCCGTACGCCCGAGCAGATCCCCGACCTCGTCCGGCGGCTCGGGGTGAGCGTCCGGCTGCTGTCCGGATTCGTGCTCCCCAAGTTCACCGAGGAGCGCGGGATCCCCTTCCTGGAGGCCCTGGCGGGCGCCGAGGTCGCGAGCGGGCACCGGCTGTTCGCCATGCCGGTGCTGGAGTCGCCCGAGCTGCTCTACCGCGAGTCCCGGGTGGAGAGCCTGGAGGGCATCGCCCGCGCCGTCGACAAGTACCGCGACCGCGTGCTCGCGCTGCGCCTCGGCGTGACCGACTTCTGCTCCTCGTACGGCCTGCGCCGGGCCCCCGACATGACGGCGTACGACGTCCATGTCGTCGCCTCCGTGATCTCCGACGTGGTGAACCTGCTGGGGCGGGCCGACGGCACCGGGTTCACCGTGACCGGGCCGGTGTGGGAGTACTTCCGGGTCCCCGAGCGCATGTTCAAGCCGATGCTGCGGACCAGCCCCTTCCTTGAGGGGCAGGCCGTCGAGCTGCGCGAGAAACTGATTGAGCACGCCATGGACGGGCTGCTGCGGGAGATCTCCCTGGACCAGGCCAACGGCCTGCTGGGCAAGACCTGCATCCACCCCTCCCACGTACTGCCCGTGCACGCGCTGTCCGTGGTCAGTCACGAAGAGTTCGGCGACGCCGCGGACATCCTGCGGCCCGAGCGGGGCGGCGGGGGTGTACTGAGGTCGGCGTACACCAACAAGATGAACGAGGTGAAGCCGCACCGCGCATGGGCCGAGCGGACCATGCTGCGGGCCGAGGTGTTCGGCGTCGCCCGCGAGGACGTCAGTTTTGTGGATCTGCTCGCCGCGGGCATTCCCGGCTGAGCCACACGATCTAGGTATCCAGGAGCCAGTGATCAACGCAGTGAACAACCCGGTCTGGTCCGGCACGTGGGTCGCCGAGCGGCTCGGTGTCGAACTCGTGGGCGACGACAAGCTGACCGACCTGTTGGGGCTGGCCCTGCGGCGCAATCCCAAGCGGGCGCATCTGCTGGTCTCCAACGTGCTCGGCAAGCATGTGCCGCAGTCGCCGTCCGTGGTGTACGGATACGGGTTCGCACTGGGACGCCGGGTGCGGGAGCTCCTGGGCACGGAGGAGGCCGCGAGGGCGGTCGTCCTCGGGTATGCGGAGACGGCGACGGGGCTCGGCCACTCGGTCGCCGACGGCGTCGGACTCGCCCCGTACCTGCACTCCACGCGCCGCCCGGTCGCCTCGGTGGCCCCGGCGGGCGGCTTCGAGGAGTCGCACTCGCATGCCACGTCTCACTTGTTGCTGCCGGAGGATCCGGCGTTGCTGGTGGGAGACGGGCCGTTGGTGCTGGTCGACGACGAGTTCTCCACCGGGAACACGGTGTTGAACACGATCCGGGATCTTCATGAGCGGTATCCGCGGCGGCGGTACGTCGTCGTGGCCCTGGTCGACATGCGGTCGGCGGCGGACCTGGGGCGGCTGGAGGAGTTCGCGCGGGAGATCGGCGCGAGGGTCGACCTTGTGGCGGCGGCTTCCGGGACGGTGCGGTTGCCTCACGGCGTGTTGGAGCGGGGGCAGGCTCTCGTCGCGCGGTACGAGGCAGAGAGTGCCGCGGCAGGCAGTTCGTCGTCTGCGGGCACGTCGGGGCTGGTCGCGCCCCGCGGCGGAGCCGCAAATAGACACAGGCCCGCGCCCCTGAAAGCCGCTGCAGTCGACGCAGGTTCCAACGCCCCGGACGCACGGGGCACTCATGTCGCCGACGTGCACCCCACCCCCCTAGGGGCGCGGGGAACTGCGCGACAAGCCCCCACCGGCCCGCACTCGGACGACAGCCGCAACCACCCCCTGCCCACCCGGATAGACCTCTGCTGGCCCCGCGGCCTGCCCGACGGCGGGCGTCACGGGTTCACGCCGAGCCACCGGGCCCGCCTCGAAAAAGCCCTGCCCGCGATGGCAGCCCGCCTCGCAGAGGCACTCCCCGCCGACGCGCGCCGCGTACTCGTCCTCGGTTTCGAGGAGCTGATGTACGCCCCCCTGCGCCTCGCCCGCGAACTGGAGCAGATCGCCGACGCCGAGGTGCGGTACTCCACCACCACCCGCTCACCGGTCCTCGCGGTCGACGACCCCGGTTACGCGATACGCAGCCGCATAGTCTTCCCCGCCCACGACGACCCGGCCGACGGCCCCGGCGAGCGCTACGCGTACAACGTCGCCGGTGCCGGCTTCGACGCGGTGGTCGCCGTCGTCGACTCGGCCGCCGACACCCCCGAACTGCACGCGCCGGACGGCCTGTTGGCCCAGCTGGCCGCCCACACCCCGCACGTCCTGCTGGGTGTCGTCCCCTCCTACGTGCCAGGACCCCTGTACGTCCCCGAAAGGCCCCCCATGCTGCCCGAGCCCCTCCGCGGCCCCGCCTTCTCCTCGTACCCGCCCGAGGAGGTCGGCTGGCTGCTGCAGGACCTCTCGGACGTGACGCTGGAGGCGCCGACCGAGGAGCGGGAAGAGGCCATCCAGAGCGGCGGCGCGCACTACGCCGAGTCGCTGCCCGTCGAGTACCAGCCGAGCGAGCAGTACCAGGAGCTGTTCCACGCGGCGCTGAAGGAGTCCGCGGCGCGTCTCGCCCTGGCGGTCGGCGCCGTCACGGAGATCGTGCTGGCCGAGCGGTCGCCCCGCCCGGTGCTCGTCTCGCTGGCCCGCGCCGGTACGCCCGTCGGGGTCCTGATGCGGCGCTGGGCACAGTTCCGGCACGGCCTCGACCTGCCGCACTACGCCGTCTCGATCGTGCGCGGCCGCGGTATCGACGCCAACGCGCTGCGCTGGCTGGCCGCTCACCACGACCCGTCCGACGTCGTCTTCGTCGACGGCTGGACCGGCAAGGGCGCCATCACCCGCGAACTCGCCGACGCCATCGAGGAGTTCGAGGCGTCCGACGGCATCACCGGCTTCGACCCGGAGATCGCCGTGCTGGCCGACCCGGGCTCGTGCGTGCGGACGTACGGCACGAGGGAGGACTTCCTCATACCCTCGGCCTGCCTCAACTCCACCGTCTCGGGCCTGATCTCGCGGACCGTGCTGCGCGCCGACCTGGTCGGGCCGCACGACTTCCACGGCGCCAAGTTCTACCGCGAACTCGCCGGCACCGATGTCTCGGTGGACTTCCTGGACGCCGTCGCCGCCCGCTTCCCGGAGGTCGCGGACGCCGTGACCACGCAGGTCAAGGAGCTGCTGTCCGGCGACCGCGAGCCGACCTGGGAGGGCTGGGCGGCAGTCGAGCGGATCAGCGAGGAGTACGGCATCCACGACGTGAACCTCGTCAAGCCCGGCGTCGGCGAGACCACCCGCGTGCTGCTGCGCCGGGTGCCGTGGAAGATCCTGGCGCGGGCCGGAGCGGGCGCCGACCTGGACCACGTACGGCTGCTCGCCGAGCAGAGAGGGGTACCGGTGGAAGAGGTGGCCGAACTGCCGTACACCTGCGTGGGGTTGATCCACCCCAAGTACACGCGGGGCGCCACGGGCGCCGACGGCAAGGCGGTGACGGTCTGATGCCGGTGCTGGTGGCGAGCGACCTCGACCGTACGCTCATCTACTCCTCCGCGGCCCTCGCGCTGACCATGCCGGACGCGCGGGCGCCCCGGCTGCTCTGCGTCGAGGTGCACGAGAGCAGGCCCCTGTCGTTCATGACCGAGACCGCGGCCGGCCTGCTGACCGATCTGGGCGATGCGGCGGTCTTCGTACCGACGACGACCCGGACCCGCAAGCAGTACCAGCGCATCAACCTGCCGGGCCCGGCGCCGAAGTACGCGATCTGTGCCAACGGCGGCCATCTGATGGTGGACGGCGTCTCCGACCTCGACTGGCATGCGCAGGTGACGGCCCGACTGGCCGAGCAGTGCGCACCGCTGGACGAGGTGCGCGAGCAGCTGCTGGCCACGGCGGACCCGGCGTGGGTGCGCAAGCACCGGGTCGCCGAGGACCTCTTCGCCTACCTGGTCGTGGAGCGCGAGCTGCTGCCCGAGGAGTGGGTCAAGGAACTCGCGGTGTGGGCGGAGAACCGCGGCTGGACGGTCTCCCTCCAGGGCCGCAAGATCTACGCCGTCCCGAAGCCGCTGACCAAGAGCGCGGCGATGCACGAGGTCGCCCGCCGCACGGGCGCGGACCTGACGCTGGCCGCGGGCGACTCACTCCTCGACGCCGACCTCCTGCTGGCGGCGGACCAGGGCTGGCGCCCGGGGCACGGCGAGTTGGCCGACGCGGAGTGGACGGCTCCGGCAGTCAGCGCGCTCCCCGAGCGGGGTGTACTGGCCGGGGAGCGGATCCTCCGGGAGTTCCTGAAAGCGACTCGCACGGCAGCGCGCCCCTAAGAGGCGCGGGGCTGTATCAATTTGCGGCTCCGCCGCGTGGGCGCGATCACTCCCACGCACCCGCAGCCCACAGCGCGCCGTGTACGGCTAGCCGCAGCACCCTCCACCACAGCACCCGCCGCCCGCTGTCTTCGGCGCCGCGGCGGGTGCACTGGCCGTACCGCCCACCGCCACCGTGGACAACAGCTTCACCGTGTCCCCATGCCCGGCAGGGCACACCGCGGGGTCGGAGGACTGAGCCATCGGCCGACTCAGTTCGAACGTGTCGCCGCAGCTCCGGCAGCGGTACTCATAGCGAGGCATGCGACCAGGTTAGCGGTGGTACGCAGCAGCGAGTGTGACTCAAGTCACGCGTCCATCATGTTATCTACTGCTCGGTATGTGATCGTTCCTGTTGGATTCGCATGTGGAGAACCTGCGAAGATCGTTGATATTTTCCGGTCGTGACCGGGACAGCACAGCGCAGTGGCCGGCGGGCCGACCGCCGCCGTCCACGCCGCCGACGGGCGGCAGCGGCACCGAAGTGGTTTCCCCGGGCGGCGTTACGCCGCCTCCGCCCCGCCCACCCGCGCCCTGCCCCCACCGGCCGACGCCGCCGGCTCCCGTCCTGGCGCCGGTTACCCGGCGGCCCAGCGGCATCCGTCGGCCTGGCCGCCCTGTCCTCGGGCGTCGCCTACGCAGCCACCGACATCCCGCCGAACCTGAACAGCTACGCCACCCAGCAGGACACCGTCTACTTCTGGTCCGACGGCACACCCATGGCCGGCGGCTACGCCACCTGCGCCGCGGCCGGGAAGCGCACCGAGCCGTACTCGGTGCGCCGTATCACCCACAACGGTGCGGCGATCCGGCTGACCACCCCCACCGTCTCCACCGCGACCGGCAAGTCCGGCAGCCCCACGGACGACACCGCCGCCTGGTACACGGGCACCGCCGAGTCCGTGTCGACCGCGGTCGTCGTCCACCGCACGGACCTGCCCACTTCCCTGGAGCCGCTGCCGCTGAAGGGAATCACAGGAGCACCCGCCGACAGCGTCCCGTACGCCGTCTGTTCGGGCGCCATGGGCCTCGGCTGACCCCCGAGACCCGCACTGCACCCCCCCACCCTCCCCCACGCAGAATGAGCACCGCATGCCCCTGGAACGCCACCTGCCCGGCATGAGACCGCCCACCGGCCGACGCCGCGGGAGCCCCGACCGCCGCACCACCCGGCTGGGGTTCACGACCCTCGCACCCTTCCTGATGGTGGCCTCGCTGGTTGCCGCCTCCCTGATACTGACCCGCCAGGACCACACCCAGCCCGCCGCCGAAACCGACAAGAGCCCCAAGACCGCCGCCCGCCCAGCCACCCCGTCACCCACCTGGGACGGAAAGACCGAGATCCTCGGCGACGGCTCCACCTCCGACACCGGCCCACAGAAAGGCGAGTTGAAGGCCGAGCCGCTCAAGCCCGGCCAGAAGCCGCCCCAGTTCGTCGTCTTCTCCTGGGACGGCGCACTGGAGGGCAGCGACCACCTCTTCTCCCACTACCGGGAGTTGGCGAAGAAGTACGACGCCCACATGACGTTCTTCCTCACCGGCATCCACCTGCTGCCCAAGAACAAGGCGAAGCTCTACCACCCGCCCCGGCACCCGGCGGGCTCCGCCGCCATCGACTACGCCACCGACGACCACATCCGCACCACGCTGCAACAACTGCGCCTCGCCTACGAGGACGGCAACGAGATCGGCACCCACTTCAACGGCCACTTCTGCGGCAAGAGGGGCGGCGGCGACTGGAGCGTCGAGGAGTGGAAGAGCGAGATCGACCAGTTCTACGCGTTCGCCGAGAAGTGGAAGACCAACACCGGCTTCGACGACGTCCCCGCCCTGCCCTTCGACTTCAAGAAGGAGATCACCGGCGGCCGCGCCCCCTGCCTGGAGGGCCAGAACAACCTGCTCAAGGCCATCAAGAGCTACGGCTGGCGCTACGACGCCTCCTCCACCGGCGACTTCCAGATCTGGCCCGCCAAGAAGAACGGCGTCTGGGACTTCCCGCTGCAGCTGCTCCCGTACTCGGGCACCGACTACCAGGGCCTGTCGACGGACTTCAACTTCCTCTACAACCAGTCCGACGGCAAGACCCACGGCAACCCCGCCGACTACCACCGGTGGGAACAGCAGACCGTCGCCTCCTACATGAACGGCTTCAACCGCGTCTACTACGGCAGCCGCGCCCCGCTGTTCATCGGCAACCACTTCGAGGACTGGAACGGCGGCATCTACATGAAGGCCGTCGACCGGATCGTCAAGAACGTCTGCACGAAGAAGGGCGTCAAGTGCGTGTCCTTCAAGGAACTGGCCGACTGGCTGGACGTGCAGAAGCCGGAGACCTTGGCGCGACTGCGCGGCCTCGACCCGGCGCAGTCGCCCGCCTGGTCGACGGCCGTGAAATGAACCGCCCCCCACCGCAAGGAGAAGACCCCGTGCGGCCACGCCGCCCACGCGGGCGCTGTGGATCGAGGGGGCGCGCGGGTGGCTCCACGCAGGCAGCGCGATGGGGACGGGCATGGCCCGCTCGCCGAGAGCCGGGCACCGCCACCAAGTGCTAGTTGGCAGAACCGCGTTCTTCCCGGATCCGGGTGACCACCCCGGCCACCGTCTGCCGTACTGCCTCTGTTTCTGTGAGGAAGTGCCAGTAGTCGGGGTGGCGGCCCTCAAGGCCGGCGATCGCCCGCTCCAGCCGGGACACCGAGTCGTCCAGCGGGCGGGCGTGCCGCGGATCCGGCGTCGTCCGTCCCGTCATCGCCAGCCGCTGGGCGTCCCGGATCGCGAACCGCGTCCGGTCGATCTCCTGCTGGGGGTCCTTCTGCACGGCGTTCAGCCGCTGCAGCCGGTCCCGCGCCGCCGACACCGACTCGTCGGTCGTGTTCAGCAGCGCCCGCACCGTCGCCAGCAGCGAGGTCGCGTCCGGCCAGCGCTGGGCGTCCCGCGCGGCCTGCGCCTCCCTCAGCTTCAGCTCGGCCTGGCGCACGTTCTCCGCGGCCTGCTCCGGCACATGCTGCAGGTCCTGCCAGCACGCCGCCACGAACCGCCGCCGCAGCTCGCTCAGCACCGGATCGACCTGCCCGGCCCGCGTGGTCAGAGCCTGCGCGCGGGTGCGCAGCGACACCAGCCGGTGGTCGATCTCGGCTGCCTTCTCCGGCAGCCGCTCGGCCTCCACCCGGATCGCCTCGGCCTCCCGCGCCACCCGCTCGGCCCGCTCCAGCGTCTGTGGCACCCCGTGCTGCCCGGCGCCCTGGTTGAGCTTCGTCAGCTCGGGGCCGAGAGCGGCCAGCCGGGCCGCCAGATCATCCGCCCTGAGCTTTGTCTCCCGTACGGCATCCAGCGCGTTCGAAGCGGCGAGCAGACCCTGCCGCGCCCGCTCCACCGCCGGAGCCACCCGGGCCAGCTGGGTCTCCGCCTTGCCGAGCAGCGGCCCGAGACTGTCACCGAAACGATCCAGCTCCCGCTTGACGTTCGCCAGATCGTCCCTGGCCTTCGTGAGCTCGGTACGCGCGTGTGCCGCGACCGACGCCTCCAGATCGTCCCGGTCGAGGTCGTGCGCGTCGACGGCCTCGATATAGCGATGACTGGCCTCGTCGATCCGCCGCCCCAGTGCCTCGAAATCGGACACGGCCCGCCGGGCGGCAGGAGTGTCGTCGACGGCTGTGATCGTCTCGATCGAGATCCGTAGATCGCGCTGCGCGGTGTCCAGCTCGTAGAACGCGGCCGCCGCGGCGTCCTTCGCGGCCTGCGCCTCGGCCCGCTGACTCTCGGCGCGCCCGCCGAACCAGCGCCGGGTGCCCCCGCCGGCGAACGCGGCGGGCAGCGCGAGCGCGGCGACGAGGGGCAGGGCGACGAGGGTGAGGACATCCCTCACCGCCTGACGATGTGCACCCGGCACCAACGGCGAGTACGGCTGCGAAGGTGTCGCCGTCACATCCCTCTCCCGTGCTGTCATCCGTCCTGGCCGGTGCCTCGTTTCATTCTCCCACCGGTTAAGGACGAACACACGGGCCGGTCAGTTCGCGGTCCTGAGGGTGACTTTGCCGTCACCGGTGCGCGCGGACACCACGTGCGAACTGGAACCGGACCGCGGCACGGACACATCCACCGAGCCGTCACCGGTGTGGGTCGTCACACGGTACGTGGCCCTGGGCAGAGCGACGGTGACGGAACCGTCATGACTGCGGGAGTCCACCAGGTCCGGCACCGCACCGAGTTCGAGGTCCACGGAACCGTCCCCCGTCTCGGCACGCACCCGCCGCGAGGACACGGCGGCCCGCACGGACCCGTCCCCGGTGTGCACGTCCAGCGGCCCGGTGGAGTCGGTGACATGCACGGACCCGTCCCTCGTACGAATGCTCAGCGCATCCTGGAACCCCCGTGCCCGCACGCTCCCGTCCTTGTCCTCGACCTTCACGGTGACCCCGCGCGGCACCTCGATCCGATGCCTGGCCGAGCAGTCGGCGACGACACCGGAGCACCTCATCCGAAGCGTCAGCCTGTCGCCCGCCATCCCCCAGCTCACCTTCGGGCCCTTCCCGATGGCGACGGTTCCCTGGAACCACCGGGTGACCTCGACCTTCCCCGCGGGATTCCCGTCCGCGGCGACGATCTCCAGCGCCGAGTCGTCGGAGTCCACGGTGAGGGTGTGCCCGGCCAACGCGAACGACCGGTGATCGGGCTCCTTGTCGTCCCCCGCGGAAGCCCCACAGGCGGCGACACCCCCGACGAGAACCACGACGACCCCGGCGGCAAGACCGGTACGGGCGACGACGGGACGGAAACGGACGCGGGCCATGACGATCTCCCCCTGGACGGATGCTGAAGGTGCTTCGACCGTACGGAGTGGGGGGCCGCGGGGGGATCCGGGCCGCTCCCGGATCCGGGGTGGGGCTAACCCCCGCACGAGCCGGCTTCCGATACGGGTTTGCAGGGCACTGCCTCGGGCAAGGTAGGCTGTCGACTCGTCTCGGGTGCGTAGCTCAGGGGTAGAGCGCCTGCCTTACAAGCAGGATGTCGGCGGTTCGAAACCGTCCGCGCCCACACGGGAAGAAGACCCCGGCCGATCATGGCCGGGGTCTTCTTGTGTCCTGTCGTTCATGCCTCGTGCGCGTGCTTCAGCCTGGTGCGGGCGTCCACTCGTTCTTCGGTCGCGACCTCCGCCCAGAAGCGGTGGGTGCTGACGAACACGGCGAGTTCGTGTTCGCGTCGGCGGAGCTTCTCCACCTCGGCCTGTTCGTCTGCCGTCCAGCCGGGGGAGGCGGGGCGCTCCACCTTGCGCCAGCCGCCCGTGTCGCTGAAGCCGTCCAGGGGCTCGACCGACCAGGGCAGCCGCTTGAGCAGGGCCGACAGCTCCGAACGGACCTGATGCAGCTCCTCTTGACCGGCGAGGAGGTCACTCGGAAAGTCATAGGTCGTAGCCACGGCGCAATGCTACGCCTGTTCGAATTTGGGATGCGAGTTCCTTCCCGGGGTTCATGCGGACGGGTGGTCCCGGGCAGCTGCCCGCTGGACGGTCGCCACCGCGGCGGCCGTGCCGGGCCGCACCCCGGGCTGCGCCACACCGCGGCGTCGGTGGCCACCTCGCTGCCCCTGGCCGAGCCCGCCGTGGCAGCGGTCCTCGGCGTCACCGTCCTCGGTGAACGTCTGCCGGCGTTGTCAGAACCGGCTCCTATGGTTGGCGGCATGGACTTCGCGGACGTGGAGAAGGTGCGGCTGGAACCGTGGGGCGAGGGCGACTTCTGGCTGCTGCGGCGGGCCAACAGCCCCGAGATGACTGCGCACTTGGGCGGGCCCGAGAGCGAGGAGAAGCTCGCCGACCGGCATCGGCGGTATCTGGAGTTGGAGACCGGGCAGATGTACCGGGTCGTGCTGGCGGGCAGCGGGGAGAGCGTGGGCTCGGTGGGGTTCTGGGCCCGGGAGTGGCGGGGCGGCTTGGTGTGGGAGGCGGGCTGGGCGGTGCTGCCCGAGTTCCAGGGGCGGGGGCTGGCCGTACGGGCGGCGCGGGCCGTTGCGGAGGCCGCGCGGGATGCCGGTGAACACCGTTATCTGCACGCGTTTCCGAAGGAGGACAACGGCCCGTCGAACTCCGTCTGCCGACGGGCCGGGTTCACCCTGCTCGAGCCGGTCGACATCGAGTACCCGAAGGGGCACCGGATCACGTCCAACGACTGGCGGGTGGACCTGCAGTCCATACGTCAGCCCGGCCGCACCGGCGGCTAGCGGCCGCCGTCCGCCAACTCCCGTACCACCCGCGCCGTCACCGGCACGCTCACCCCGTGCCGCTCGGCCGCGCGCAGCAACGCCCCGCCGATCGCGTCCAGTTCGAGCGGGCGGCTCGCTTCGGCGTCGCGCTGCATCGAGGACTTGGTCTGCGGCGGGAAGGCGTCGTAGCGGGCCAGTGCCTGGGCCGGGTCCGCGGGGCCTCCGCTTGCGCGGCTGACGGCGGCAGTCTCGTCCACCAGGGCCGTCAGCTCGTCGCGGTGCCGGGTGCGTACGTCGCCGAGCGGAAGGCCGTACCTGGTGGTGAGGAGGGCGAACGGCGCCAGGAACGACATCTTCGCCCACAGTGCGGCCGTCTCGTCGTCGAGCACGCGGGTTGCCGGGCCGGCGGAGTCGAGGGCCTGGGCCAGGGAGTCCAGCCGGTCGCGGTCCACTCCCTCGCCGGTCAGGTCGATCTCGGCGAAGGGGCTGCCGTGCTCGATCACTCCCGCCGCGACCCGGGTCGACTCGACGCGGATGACCGCCGGGGCGATCAGGTCGGGGCGGTAGCGGGCGCGCAGGGCCTCCGGGTGTTCGACGCCGTTCAGAAACGGTACGAGGAGGGCGTCACCGAGGGCCGCGGGCGGGACGCGGTCGAGGGCGGCGGCCAGGGAGGTGTGCTTGACCGCGACCAGGCACGCGTCGACCGGCTCGCGCAGGACGGTGTCGGCGTCCACGCCGGCCGTGAAGTCGCCGAACAGACCGCTGCGGACGCGGATCCCGTCCGTGCGCAGGGTTGCGACGGTGGCCTCGCCAGATAGGCAGATCACCCGGTGGCCGGCGCGCGACAGGAGCCCTGCGAGCAGACCGCCGATGCCGCCGGGGCCGAGGACGGCCACCGTGAGTGCGTCGTTCGCCATGATTGTTTTGTCCTTCCGTCGGTCGGCCCCGTGATGGTGGCCGCCTCGCGAAGGATCATCGCAGGCGGCCCGGAGTTGGGCGAGACTGGTCCCATGTGCCGGAGCATCAAGACACTTCGCCCGCCCGCGTTGCCCGAAGAGGCGACGGAGGAAGAGATCAGGGCTGCGGCCCTGCAGTTCGTACGGAAGGTGTCCGGCTTTCGGGCGCCGGCCGCACACAATCGGGAGGTTTTCGACCGCGCCGTCGAGGCGGTTGCCGAGGCCACGGCCGAGTTGCTGGCCGGGCTTGAGGTGCGGGGGCAGAAGGCGTCTGCCTAGCTTTGGCGGCCGCCCGGATCTGCGGCTCCGCCGCGGGGGAGATCGGTTGTCAGTCGGCTGCGGCTTCGTCGTGGCTGGTCGCGCAGTTCCCCGCGCCCCTGTAGGGGCGCTGCTGGACCCGGCGCGAACTTCGCCCGCCCGGCTCAGGGCACGTCCAGGCCCCAGCCCTACGACGCCTTCGTCGGCCGCCGCATCACGTACGCCGCCCCTGCCCCCGCTCCGAACAGCGCCAGTACCGATACCGCCGTGGCCACCCAGGTGGTGCCCAGCCACTGGCCGCCGTAGTAGCCGAGCGCCACGCTGTACGTCGCCCAGGTCAGGCCTGCGAGGGCGGACCAGGGGAGGAAGTCGCGGGCGCGGCGGTGGGCTGCGCCCGCGCCGAGGGAGACGACCGAGCGGCCGGCCGGGGCGAAGCGGGCGAGGATGACCAGGGCGCCGCCGCCGCGGGCCAGGGCGGCGCCGAGACGTTCCTGCGCGGTGGTCAGCCGGCGTGAGCGGGCGATGGCGCGGTCCAGACGTTCACCGCCGCGCCAGGCCAGTCGGTACGCCACCAGGTCGCCGAGGACGGAGGCGGTGGCGGCGCAGAGCGTCAGCGTCAGGACTTCGGGGACCGCGTGCGGTACCTGGCCGTTCGCCGAGCCGGCGGCTGCCGCCGTGGCGGCCGTGATCACCAGCACCCCGCTCGGCAGGACCGGCACGAACACGTCGAGCAGGACCGACAGCGCCACCATGGCGTAGATCCATGGACTGCCGGTCAGCAGCCCCACACTCTCCAGCACCGCGAACTCCCCGTGACTCCCCCGTGGACCGGACCGTGCCGCGAACGTCGCGCGGGAGCGGCAAGGGCGGCCTTGACAGCCATACAGCGTACGCCTGTGCTGTGACGGGAGATTCGTAGGGGGAGTGTGGGATCGGCACAGGCCGTTCACCCGGGCGCCGGTCCCTCGGGGGTTCAAGGGACCGGCGCACTCGATCAGGCAGCGACCGGCGTCTGCTCCGCCGTGGCCTTGTGCTGCGTCCTGGCGCGCTTCGCGAGCAGCCGGTCCAGGCCGAGGGCGCCGGAGCCGGTGAAGACCAGCAGCAGAAGGGCCCAGCAGAACATCGCCGAGGCCTCGCCGCCGTTCTCCATCGGCCACAGGGCGTTCGGCTGGTGCACCTTGAAGTAGGCGTACGCCATCGAGCCGGAGGCTATGAACGCGGCGGCACGCGTGCCGAGGCCGAGCAGTACGAGGATGCCGCCGACCAGCTGGATGACGGCTGCGTACCAGAACGGCCAGGCGCCGGACTCGACGGTTCCGCCGTTCGTGCCCGGCGCGCCACCGAGGACGCCGAAGAGCGAGGCGGCGCCGTGGCAGGCGAAGAGCAGACCGACGACGATGCGGAACAGTCCGAGGGCGTACGGCTGGGCGTTGTTGAGGCGAGCGGTCATGTGGGGGGTACTCCTTCGGTCGGGCCGGTCCGGGGCGGACCGGCCGGGGACGAGCCGAGTGAGTAATTCACGGTAGGTCTGCCTAATCGATGCTTGCAAGTTCAACATTTGGCCATCGATCCGGTTCCGTTTCCGCCTCCGCTTCGCCCGTAGCCGCACGTAGCAGGGCCCTGGCCACCGCGTCCGCGTCCGAAAGCGTGACCGAATCCACCCCTGGTCGGGCCCCCGCCGCCGTCACCCAGTGCACCCCTTCCGTGGGCACCCCGAACGCGAACCGTCTTGAATGCACGCGCCCTTGACGGTCCATCAGGCGATACGGCCGCTCCGTCACGTCCAGCCCTCCGGTTTCGTAGCCGCCGACGGAATGCGGCCTGCACTGTCCCGTCTTCAGCAGCCGGGCGAGGAGTTCGTCGGCGGTGCGTCGCAGATCCGGTTCCGGAAGGCGGGCCTCTATGAGGGTCGTCACACGCACCGCCGACCCCGGCACCTCGGGGGAGCGTGCCACCCACGCCCCCTGCTCGGGCCGTACTTCGAGGCGGGGGCCGAGCACCTCCACCACCCCCGCCTCCACCAGCGCGGCCAGCTCCTCGATGCGCCGCCGGGGCGGGCCGATGGACAGGAAGGCGTTCAGCGGGGTGTACCAGCGGTCCAGGTGCTCGCGGCGGGAGGCGCCGGTGAGGCCGCCGTGGTCGACGATGAGCCGCAGCTCGTTGCGCAGGTCGCGCAGCACGTCCAGGGCCGCCTTGAGCGGGCCGTCCACATTGCCGAGGGCGGCCTGCGCCGCGTCCTCGCGCAGATACGCCAGCAGCCACGCCCGCCACTCGCGCGGATGCGCGAACTGGCCTTCCGTATACGGCCGGGAGATCCGGTCCCAGCTCCAGCGGTCGGCCGCCGAGACGCCGAACTCGTCGAGTACGTACGCCTCTTGGGGGTCACGGTGGGGCACGGCGAGGAAGCGGTCCGCGAAGTCCTCCCGGCCGGTGAGCGCCGCGTAGTAGACCGTCTCCACCTCCTTCGCCACCAACGGCCATATCTCGGTGAGGAAGTCGGGCGCCTCACCGGAGTCCGCGCGCTTGCGGAAGGCCGCGATCACCTCGGGGGTGAGGGCGAGCGGGGTGTGTCTGCCGTAAGGTCCCTTCGCGTTGTCGCCGCGTGCCTGGTACGGGATGCCGCGCCGGGAACCGGCGTACAGGCGCGGTTCGCGGCCGGAGGGGACATAGCGCAGACCGCGGCGACCGGGGACGAACCGGCCGCCGCGGCCCGTGGTCAACAGGGCCGTGTGGTCGAAGAAGTTGAGGCCCAGGCCGCGCAGCAGCACCGGTTCGCCGGGGGCTATGGCGGAGAGATCGACGTCGGCCGGGTTGGCGGGCGGGAAGTGGCGCAGGCCGTGACGGTCGGCGTGGTCCGCCAGGCGGCGCTGCTCCGCGTCCGCGGTTGCCGGGAGGTGGCCCTGGGCGAGGACGACGGCGGACAGACCGGTCAGGGTGCGGCCGTCGTCGAGGGTGAGGGTCTGGCGGCCGTCGGGGGCGTCGTCCAGCCGTACGGCCCGTGCCCGGTGGGTCTCGACGCGTACGGCGGGCGGCGCCTCGCGCACCGCCTTCGCGAACACCCACTCCAGGTAGCGGCCGTACTGGGCGCGGGTCGGGTACTCGTCCGCGCCGAGTTCGCCGCCCGCCCACTCGTAGAGGCTCGGACCCGGTCGGATCGGCCCCGAGCAGTCCACGCTGTCATCGGTGAACAGGGTCACCTGACAGGCCACGGTGTTCATCAGCAGCTCGGGGGACTGAGTGGTGCGCCACACGCTGCCGGGGCCGGGCGGTGCGGGGTCGACGACGTGGACGGTCAGCCGAACGCCCCGCGGGAGGAGTTCCGGCACGGAGGCGCAGAGGCGTTCCAGGACGCTTGTGCCGCGCGGTCCGGCGCCGACCACGGCAAGGGAGACGGTCGGTTGTTCTGCGGTCGGTGCAGACAAGGGGGTGACTCCGGGCGTGGGGGGCGCGTGGCGGCAATCCGCCGGAACGGAAGCGGACGGTCCGGCTCATCATTGCCCTCGCACGCCACGGAAGCCAACGCGCGTCTCAGACACCCCGTTTGTCACTCATGTGTCCGTAATGTGCTGCTTCATAGGGGGTGAGAGCTGCTTCATGTGGGGGTGAGGGTGGACTCCTCCACGGTCTTCAGCGCCCTGTTCGGCTGCGCCTGCTCCAGTCGCAGCCGCGCCGAGCGGCCCTTCAGCGTCAGCGTCATCAACTGGTTGCCGAACCAGGGCCCGCCCTTCTTGCGCCACTCGACCGGTGGCCGCGCGCACCGACCGTGCCGGGCGAAGCGCCGACCGAGGGCGCGGGCCGCCGCACTCCAGCCGAAGCGGAAGCCGATCCTGATCGACAGGGGGATGGAGTTGTGGACCGGGGAGCAGGTCAGCTGCAGGACGCGGGCGTCCGGGGCGCCGGACGGCCACGTCGGCTCGGCCACATACGCATGGTGCACGTCTCCCGACAGGACGAGCACCGTCGCAGGCGCCTCCGCCCCCGAACCGGCCTGGGCGATCAGCTCGGTCAGCGCGGTGAAGGAGGCCGGAAAGGCCGCCCAGTGCTCCAGGTCGGCCCGCCGCCGCAGATCCTCCCTGAACCGCGCCCAGCGCGCCCCGCGCTCACCCCGGCACAGTGCCGCGTTCCACGCCTCGGCGTCGTGCACCAGGTGGGGCAGCAGCCAGGGCAGGGAGGTACCGATGAGGAGGTGGTCGTACGACCCCCGTTCCGTCAGGGCCTGATCGCGCAGCCACCCCGCCTCCCCGGGGTCGAGCATCGCGCGGTTGTCCTCGTCCAGAACGCGGGCCGCCCGGGTGTCCACCATCAGCAGGCGTACGCGGCCGAAGTCGCGCCGGTAGCTCCAGCGCACGGCGCTGGGGTCGGCATCGGCCTTGCAGGCGAAGGCACGCAACTCGTCCGTGCCGTCGGGCAGTTCGCGTACGGCCGCGTACAGCGGATCGGCCGCCAGCTCGGCCGGCGACAGGTTGCCCAGATGCTGGTGCACCCAGTACGACATCAGACCGCTCAACAGCCGCTCCCGCCACCAGGGGGTGGCCCGCATGTCCTCCAGCCAGGCGGCGGAGGTGTTCCAGTCGTCGATGACGTCGTGGTCGTCGAAGATCATGCAGCTGGGCACGGTGGACAGCAGCCAGCGCACCTCGGGGTCGAGCCAGGACTCGTAGTAGAGGCGGGTGTACTCCTCGTAGTCCGCGACCTCGCTGCCCGGCGGGTCGCTCAGATCGCGCCGGGCGGCCAGCCAGCGGCGGGTCGCCTCGGAGGTCTCGTCGGCGTAGACCTGGTCGCCCAACAGCAGCAGCACATCCGGCCGTTCGCCGTCCGGGTCGGCCGCGATGCGCGCTGCGAGGGTGTCCAGCGCGTCCGGTCCGACGGGATCGTGGCTCTCCTCGGCGGGCGGGGCGGCCCAGCGGCAGGAGCCGAAGGCGACGCGGACGCCGTCGCCGTCGTGCGAGGTACGGATGACGGAGGGCGGGAACCTCCGCGGAGAGTCGGGCGCGTCGGGCAGCGGCCACACGCGCGTGCCGTCGAGGAGGACGTCGTACGGCGTCGTCGTGCCCGGTGTGAGACCGGTGACCGGCACGAGGGCGTAGTGATGGCCCGAGACCTGGAAGGTGCGGGCCTCGCCGCGGGCGCCGTCCGCACAGCGCACCTCGGCGGTGCACGGACGGCTCGCCTCGACCCAGACGGTCGCGGACGCGCCGTCGGCATACCTCAGCAGTGGACCCAGGCGCAGTTCGGCCACGCGGCACCCTCCTCCGTCGCCCCGTACGGTACGGAACGACGGGGGTCGGCGGGGAGGTTCCTTTACAGAATCCGCCGCAACATCCGCGCGATCAGCAGCCGGCGAGGTAGCTGGTCAGCGCGGACTTCTCGGCGGAGTCGACCGAGAGGTCGTAGTAGTACTTCACCTGGACCCAGGCGCGGACATAGGTGCAGACGTAGGCGGAGCGGGTGGGCACCCACTCCGCCGGGTCCTGGTCGCTCTTGGAGCGGTTGGAACTGGCGGAGACGGCGATCAGCTGCGGGCGGGTGACGTCGTTGGCGAACGCCTGGCGCCGGGCGGTGGTCCACCCACTGGCGCCGGAGTCCCAGGCCTCGGCGAGCGGCACCAGGTGGTCGATGTCGAAGGTGCTGGGGTCGGTGGTGGTGACCCCGTCGTACTGGGAGTACCAGGAGCCGCTGGTGGCGGTGCAGGCGGAGTTGGTGACGACGTTGCTGCCGTCCCGCTTGATGACGTACTCACGGGTGTTGCAGGTCCCGGAGATCGTGATCCAGGTCGGGAACAGATCGCGGTCGTAGCCGGTGCGGTCCTCGCTCGCCACGGTCAGCGAGGCGAGGTAGGTGCGGGCGGTGGCGGCGCTGACCGGGGTGGGGAGCGCGGCCGAGGCGGTCGGACCGTTGAGAAGGCCGACGGAGGCTATGAGTCCGGTAAGAGCCGCGAGTATGCTGAGCCGTCCACGCGCGTAGAACTTCGGCATGCGAACTCCCTTGGGGTATGGGGGGGTTGGGGTGCGAGCAGGGGGAATGCTCGCGGCGCCGTGTTGCGGAGAGGTGAGCGTTCGGTAAGAAGCTAATGTCGCGTACATGACACGACAAGGTTTACGGCCGAACTTTCGGCCGCGCCGCGGTCGCGTACGATGGACCGCGCAGAAGGGGAGTAGCTCTTCGCCGGACCGTCGACATACTGCTCAGCTCGTCTGAGCCGGCGCCCGGAGGCAGCCTCGTACGCGAGGCCTGCCAGCGAGACCTTCGGCAAAGCAGTGCACATCTGTGTCTTCCGCTGTGTGCTGCCGTGCCGAGGTGTCGTATCGCAGTCACAGCACTCTCGGCGGGGCGGCCCCGACCGATTGAGGAACTTTGATCAGCTTCACCGTCACGGCCCTGGCCTTCGGCGTCGTCTTCCTCGCCGAACTGCCCGACAAGACCGCACTCGCCGGCCTGGTCCTCGGCACCCGCTACCGCGCCTCGTACGTCTTCGCCGGCGTGGCCGCGGCGTTCGCGCTGCATGTCGCGCTGGCGGTGGCGGCCGGAAGCGTGCTCACCCTGCTTCCCCAGCAGATCGTCCACGCGCTGACGGGCGTCCTCTTCCTGGGCGGCGCCGCGGTGCTGCTGCTGAGGAAGGACGAGGGTGAGGAGGACATCCGGCGGCCCGAGAACCAGTCCTTCTGGAAGGTCGCGGGCGCCGGGTTCATGCTCATCCTGATCGCCGAGTTCGGGGACCTGACCCAGATCATGACGGCGAACCTCGCAGCCCGCTACGACGACCCGCTCTCCGTCGGTCTGGGGGCGGTGCTGGCGCTGTGGGCGGTGGCAGGGCTCGGGATCGTCGGCGGGAAGGCGCTGATGAAGCGGGTACCGCTGGCCCTCATCACCAAGATCGCGGCGCTGCTGATGCTGGCGCTCGGCGTGTGGAGCCTGTGGGAGGCCGTCGCCGGGTGAGCTGCGCACCGGCTGGCTGTGCACCGGCTGGCTGCGCACCGGCCGAGCTGAACAGCGGGTGAACTGTTTCCTGGGGCACTGGCGGATGTCGGACCGGTTTTGTACCGTAGAGAAACAAAGTGGCTCCCGCCCGTTTTCCCTGACCGGCGGGCGGGGCCGCCTTGTTTCCTCCTTCGCGCCCTGGAGCTGCCGATGACGGTCACCACCGTGCCCACCGTCCTCACCGCCCGCGCCCTCCTGCTGGACATGGACGGCACCCTCGTGAACTCCGACGCCGCCGTCGAGCGCATCTGGCATCGCTGGTCCGAACGTCACGGGCTGGACGCCGAAGAGGTCATGAAGGTGGTGCACGGGCGCCAGGGCTACGCCTCCATGGCGCTGCTGCTGCCCGACCGGCCCATGGAGCAGAACCTCGCCGACAACGCGCGCATGCTCGCGGAGGAGACCGCGGATGTGGACGGCGTCGTGGCGATCCCCGGCGCTCCTGAGTTCCTCGCCTCGCTGCGGGGGCTGCCGCATGCCCTGGTGACCTCGGCCGATCTGGCTCTCGCCACGGCGCGGATGGGGGCGGCTGGGCTGGCCCTTCCGGAGGTACGGGTGACCGCCGAGTCGGTGGGGGCGAGCAAGCCGGACCCCGAGGGGTTTTTGAAGGGGGCGGCTGAATTGGGTGTCGAGCCGGGCGACTGCGTTGTCTTTGAGGATTCCGCTGCCGGGATTGAGGCGGGGCGGGCTGCGGGGATGCGAGTTGTGGGGGTGGGGGCGCGGGCGGATCTGTATGAGCCGGATGTGGTGGTGCGGGATCTGACGCGGGTGCGGGTCGAGGGTGTGGCCGGGGGGATCCGGCTGTACGTCCGCTGAAGGTGCCGTTGGGGGGTGGGTGCGCAGCCCGGCGCTTGCGGGGTGCCGCCTGCGCCCGCCCGTGCCGCCCTGGGCGGCACGATTGCCCGCAGGCTGGGGCGGCATTATTCGGCTGCCGACGGGCTGGGTTTTCAGCCCGTCCGGCGTTTGAGGACGAGGCCGTTCAGGCCGAAGCGGGGGTCTGGGGGCGGCAACCTCCTGCCGGAGGCGCGCGGCCTCACGGCTGCGACGTCTCCGACTCCAGCCGCGCCCGGGTCTCCAAGCCGTACACCCCCAGCTCGTCCCCCTGTATCCCCCGTGCCCACTGGTATCTGCTGACCGCGTCCTCGACGCCCTCGTCGTAGTGACCGCTCGGCTTTCTCGTGTACAGGCCGAGCTGGGTCAGGCGCAGTTCGAGTTCGGTGACCTCGGGGCCCTCGGAGCCGCGGCGCAGCACGGGGGGCGCTGTCTGGCGGCTGTCGGTCGCTCCGATGCTGCCGCTGGCGGTGGCCGTCGGCGGGGTCCGGGTCGGCTCGGGCGAGCGGGACGGGCTCGGCGAGGCGCTCGTCGCCGACGGGGACGGTGAGAGCGACGGGCTCGCGCTGACCACCGGCGCCGGCGGTGCGGGCCGTACGGATGTGGCGCTCCGCGAGGGCGACGCGGACTCCGAGCTCGGCGACACGTCCGGCACACTCGCCCGTACGTCGTCGGGCAGCGCCTTGTCCCGCGTCGGCGGCTCGTAGGAGAACAGCCCGCTCGCCATCCCGGCCGCTGTCATCACCGCGACGACCGCCCCGCCGACACCGAGCACCACGGTGCGCCGTCTGCGGCGCGCCCTGCCCGCCGTGTCGTACGGGTCCTCGGTGCCCTCGGCGCCCTCGGCGCCCTCTGTGCCCGCGCCCTCGAACAGGCGCAGGTCGCTGGTGCTCGGCACCTCGGCACCCACCGCCCGCAGCGGCATCGTCGCCTCGACCGCCGGCATCGCGGGAGCTGCGGCGGGCTCGCTCGCCACGCCCTCCAGCTCGACATACGGCCGTATTCGCAGCGGGTCGAAGTCCTCCGCCGCGGCCTGCTCGGCCGTACGGGCGTCGCGCAGGGCGTCGGACGCCCGTTGGGTGCAGCCGCAGGACGGGGTGTTGTCAGCCCCTCTGGGCGCTCCGCACTCCGGGCACTGGTGACCTTTCGGGTCTGTCACGCGTTCGTCCCTCCCTTCACGCTCCCCTCGCGAACTTCAGAGGTTATCCAGATCATCATCACGTCGTGCCCGCAGCCCCCGGAATATCGGGTTCCACCAGGACTCAACAGGCCATAACCGGTCACACCGATCACCATGGACGTGTAACGAGAGCCGCGGGAGGTCTTCATGGCCGGGGATGCGCACGGTATGACGGGGAATGTGCGAGACGCACAGGCATCCGCGAGGCCCCCGCAGCGGGGCGGCGCCACCCAGGAACACGTGTCCGGGAACGTACTCGTGTCGATCGGCGCCCTGCTCCTCGGGATGCTGCTCGCCGCCCTCGACCAGACCATCGTGTCGACCGCGCTGCCCACCATCGTCAGCGATCTCGGCGGCCTCGACCACCTGTCCTGGGTGGTCACCGCGTATCTGCTGGCCTCGACCGCCGCGACCCCGCTGTGGGGCAAACTCGGTGACCAGTACGGGCGGAAGCGGCTGTTCCAGACCGCGATCGTGATTTTCCTCATCGGATCGGCGCTCTGCGGAATGGCGCAGAACATGCCCCAGTTGATCGCGTTCCGGGCGGTCCAGGGCCTGGGCGGCGGCGGGTTGATGGTGCTGTCGATGGCGATCGTGGGGGACGTCGTCGCGCCGCGTGAACGAGGCCGATACCAGGGGCTGTTCGGGGCCGTCTTCGGTGCGACGAGCGTGCTGGGACCGCTGCTCGGCGGGCTGTTCACCGAACACCTCAGCTGGCGCTGGGTCTTCTACGTCAACCTGCCCGTCGGCGTCGTCGCGCTCGCCGTGATCGCGACCGCGCTGCGCATCCCGCGCCGGACCGCGCAGCACGTCATCGACTACCTCGGCACCTTCCTCATCGCCGCGGTCGCCACCTGTCTGATCCTGGTGGCCTCGCTCGGCGGCACCACCTGGGGCTGGGGCTCGACACAGATCGTCGGGCTGATCCTGCTGGGCGTCGGGCTGGCCGTCGCGTTCGTCGCCGTGGAGCGGAGGGCCGCCGAACCCGTCCTGCCGCTCAAGCTGTTCCGCATCCGCACCTTCGCCCTCGCCGCGGTCATCAGCTTCGTCGTCGGCTTCGCCATGTTCGGCGCGATGACCTATCTGCCGACCTTCCTCCAGGTCGTCCAGGGCGTGACGCCGACCATGTCCGGGGTGCACATGCTGCCGATGGTGTTCGGCCTGCTGCTCTCGTCCACGGCCTCCGGCCAGATCGTCAGCCGCACCGGCCGCTGGAAGGTGTTCCCGATCGCGGGCACGGGCGTCACCACCCTCGGTCTGCTGCTCCTGCACCAGCTCGACGAGAACAGCTCCACCGCCGTGATGAGCGTCGACTTCTTCGTCTTCGGCCTCGGGCTCGGGCTGGTCATGCAGGTGCTGGTCCTCATCGTGCAGAACGCCGTCTCGTACGAGGATCTCGGTGTCGCCACCTCGGGCGCGACCTTCTTCCGCTCGATCGGGGCCTCCTTCGGCGTGGCGATCTTCGGCACGGTGTTCGCGAGCCGTCTCGGCGACAAGCTGACGGACGCCTTCCGCGGTGCCCGGCTGCCCGGGGGTCTCTCCGCGGACGCCCTCAAGTCCGACCCGCGCGGTATCGGCTCACTGCCGCCCGCCCTGCGTGGACCCGCGCTGCACGCGTACGCGGCGGCCATCACCGACGTCTTCCTCTACGCCGCCCCCGTCGCCCTCCTCGGCTTCGTCCTGGCCTGGTTCCTCAAGGAGGACAAGCTGCGCGGCTCCGTCACCGCGCCCGATGTCACGGAGACCCTGGCCAGCAATCCCGTCGAGCGGTCCTCGTACGACGAGGTGTGCCGCGCGCTGTCCCTGCTGGGCACGCGGGAGGGCCGGCGCGAGGTCTACCAGAGGATCACCGAGCGGGCGGGTTACGACCTGCTGCCCGCGGCGAGCTGGCTGCTGCTGCGGATCAAGAGGCAGGGCTGGGAGGAACCGGCCGTGCTCGCCGCGCGCAGCACGGTGCCGCTCCAGGTCGTGATCGCTGCCGCCCGCCAGCTCGAGGTGCGGCGCCTTGCCGTCCGGGAGGGCCTCGACCTGATCCTCACCGATCAGGGCTTCGAGGTCGCCGAACGGCTCGCGCAGGCCCGTGAGGAGTCCCTCGCGGAGCTGCTCGGCGACTGGTGGGGCCCGGACCGGCCGACCGACCTGAACCGCCTGGTCAAGGAACTGACCGAGGAGATGTGCGGCTCGGACCAGGAGCAGCCGCACAAGGAGTCGGCGGCGAAGGTCAGTTGAGGTCCTTGCGGAACCAGTGCTCGGCGTACGCGTCGTCGTTGTGCGGCTCGGTCTCCGTGTAGCCGAGCCGTGCGTACAGGGAACGGGCCTCGACGAGGTCGCTCCGGGTGTCGAGGACCAACTGCCCGGCGCCGAGGTCTCGGGCGGCCTGCTCTGCGGCGCCCACGAGGAGCGCGGCCCCGCCCTTGCCGCGCATTCCCTCGTACACGAACACCCGGGTGAGCTCGGCGGTCGTGGCGTCGAGCAGTCGTACACCCGCCGAACCGGCCGGCTCACCCCCGTACCGTCCGACGAGCAACTGGCCGGTGGGCGGCGCGAGTTCGGCGCCGGTGCGGGCCGCGATCTCCCGCTCCAGCTCGGCCGGGTCGGTCCTGCGTCCCTCGTGCAGGAGGTAGTAGCGGTCGCTGACCTCCGTGTAGTAGGCCCGCCAGAGGGCCGCCGCCACGGGGGAGTCGTAGGGCTCGGGGGCGATGGTCCAGGTCGTCGTCATCCGGCCATTCTGCGGAACCGGCGTGTCGCCCACGCAAGCGAATATGCGGATCAGTCCTCGGACAGGAGCCAGCCGATGCGCAGTTCCTCCGCGGCGGGGCGGAACGTCCGTATGAGTTCGGCGCGTTCCGGGTCGGACTCCGGGAGGCTGTCGGCGAGGAGGGCCTGCGCGGCGACCGTCTGGGGACGGGCGCCGAGGGCGGCGCGCAGGTGGAGTGAGCGGCGCAGCATCACGAGTCGCTCGGCGGGCTCCTTGTGCGGGGCGAGGTGGCGGACGATGTAGGACTCGAAGTAGCCGTCGCCGGTCTTCGCGGCGATCTCCAGAGCCGACTCGTAGAGGGGCAGCGCGCCGGCCGGGTCCTCGTCGATGTTGTCCAGCAGGACGGCCCAGTGGTACTCGGCCCAGGCGCGCTGCTTCTCGTCGCCGCTCTCGGCCGCCGCGCGGTAGCCGGCCTCGGCCGTGGCGCGGTCGTCGGGGCGGGGGGCGACACCGGGGGCGAGACGGGGGTCGCGGCCGAACAGCAGTCGGCTGTAGGCCAGTCGCGCGGTGAGCAGATGCGCGGTCGGCGATGCCGGATCGAGCGCCGTGACCGCCTTCTCGGCCTCCTCGTGGCCCTCGGTCCGGAAGAACCAGCGGTCGACAGCGATCTCCGCGCGCAATTCGGGATCGGCGTCCGGGCCCAGGACGGCGAGCGCCGCGTCCCACTCTCCGAGCATCGTCAGACGGCGGGCCGCGTAGGTGTCATCAGCTATCATGGCGCCTACATTAAGAAGCGGCGATGTAGGTGGTCAAGTGCAGTACGATGACTACATTGGGAACGTGACACGGTTGGCCGTCGAGCTGGCCAACACCGGGACCCTCGACGAGCGCGGCGAACTGGTCGCCACCTTCTTCGCGGAGCACGGGATCACCCCGCCGCCGGACGGCGACTACGGCGAACTGCCGGACCTCGTGCGCACGGCGCTGGCGCAGACGGTCGATGGCACCGCCCCCGACGCCGTGCACCGGCTGCTGCGCGACTACCCGCCGGAGATGCATCTGTCCGACCACGACGGCCCCGGCGGCTGGCACATCCACTTCAGCCGCAACGGCACCCCGGCCCCCCGCTGGGCCGGTCAGCTGATCGCGGCCCAGCTCGCCCTGGTCGTGGCCGGGGAGCCGGCAGTGACGCTGGGACGGTGCGCCGCGGCCGGCTGCGGGAACTACTTCGTCGACCAGTCCCGCAACCGCACCCGCCGCTTCTGCTCCAACGCGTGCGCGAGCCGCACGACGGTCGCGGCGCATCGGGCCCGGGCGGCGAGGAAGCCGTAGTTCCCGAAGAGGCGTCCGGGTGCCCGCGTCGTTTGAGCGGGGGCTTCCGGGTGACCCGTCCGGAGAACCGGCCCGCCCGGGCCGACACACCGGAAGGCACCCATGTCCACAGGCATGATCATCGCTCTGATCGTGATCGTGGCGGCCGTGGTCGTTGTCGCGGCCGCCCTCACCTTGCGTGCCCGGGGCGGGTACGGCGGCCGGGACCTGAAGCGGCGCTTCGGGCCCGAGTACGACCGGACGCTCGCTCGGCACGACGGGGACACCAAAGCCGCCGAGCGCGAGCTCACGGAGCGCGTGCAGCGGCACGGAGCGCTGCGTGAGCAGCCGCTGGAGCCGGGCAGGCTGGAGGAGTTCACGGCCCGCTGGACGGCCGCGCAGGAGCGCTTCGTCGACGCGCCGAGGGAAGCGGTCACCGAGGCGGACCGGCTGCTCGCGGAGCTCGCCGCCCTTCGTGGCTTCCCCGACGACAGCCACTACGAGGAACAGCTCGCCGCCCTCTCCGTCCACCATGCCGACCACGTCCACGGCTACCGGCACGTCCACCGTGTCGCACGCGTGGGCGCGAGCGGGCAGGACAGCGACCGGGTCGACACCGAGGAGATGCGCGAGGCCATGGTCGAGGCCCGGGCCCTCTTCGAGGACCTGACCGCCCCGCCCCGCCGCACCGAGAAGGCCCCGGCCTCCGCCGCCACCCGCACCAAGGCCCACAAACACGAGAGCCGCGGCCACCTGCCCTGGGCCCTCAACCGTCGTCACGCCAAGGGGAGTTGAGCGACATGACGGACGCCACGACCGGCCCCGCAGCCGAAGGTGCCGAGGCCGACGACAGGACGAACCGCACCACGGTGACACCCACCCCGCACGAGGTCACGGAGGAGGCAGGCCAGGCCGGCCGGCCCACCGGCACTCCCGCCACCACCACCCCGACCCCGACCAGCGGTCGTCTCCTCCCGCAGGACGAGTGCGACAAGCTGGATCTCCGTCTTCGCCAGGCGGTCTCCGGGTTCGTGGACGGGCCCCGGGACTCCGTCGAGGAGGCCGATCACGTGGTCGAGGAGATCGCGGGACGGTTCACCGAGGCCCTGACCCGGCGGCGCCGCACGCTGCGCATGTCCTGGCAGGACGGCGAGGACACCGAACAACTCCGGCTGGCCCTGCGGGACTACCGGAACCTGGCGGAACGACTCCTACACGGGTGACCCGTTCGAAGTACCCGTATCCCTCTCGGCGTCCCTCGCGTCCCTCGCCGTCGTCCGGCGCTCCCGCCACTCCCGTGCGACCTCTTCGACGTCGTACGGCTTCATCCCGAGCGGAGGGCCGGGCGGCGGCTTGAACATCATGTCGCGGATCTTGACGTTGACGTCGGTGACGATCTTCCGCGCGATCCGCTCCGAGGGCGCCGCATACGCCGCCGCCAGCGCGTCCTCGGCCTCCTTGCGCAGGGCGAGCGTCGGCGGCAGCACGGACAGGCCCTCGCGGGCCATCTTCTGCTTGATCCACCACAGTTCGTCGTACGAGGTGTCGGTGCCGGCGGGCAACGGCTTGCCCGCGCCGGGCAGTTGGGTGAACTCGCCGCGTCTCTCGGCATCACGGATCTGTTTGTCGACCCAGGACTCGAACGGCACACCCGGTGGCTTTCGCTCGGTCATGACTCCATTGTGCCGGACGCGGCATGCCCGGGCGATTTATCATGCGGCCGCCGTGTTAGGACACTTCAAGAGGAGCAGCGCGTGCTCGAACTGACCATGGCCACCGTCTCCGGGGCGGAAGAGGGGGCCACGGCCGGCATGCTCATGGCCGACGCACCCAGTGAGCCCGGTGCCGTGCTGCGGGTGGGGCGGGACACCTCCGTGTGCCGTCTTGTGACGCCCGAGGACTGGCTGTTCATCTCCCGGGTCCACCTGGAGTTCCTGTGCGGCCCCGAGGGGACCTGGCAGCTGACCTGGCTGCGCGGCTCACAGCCCGACCCGTCCTCCGAGGTCCGGCTGATCGTCGGGGAGTACGCGCAGCCGCTCGCCTACGGCGGGACCGTGGCGCTGCCCAGAGGCGGCAGCGGCGAGATCGTCGTCCAGGACCGCACCGCCCCGCGCAGCGTCAACGTCGGCTTCTATCACGAGTTCTGAGCAGTATCCGAGCGGTGTCCGAGGAGGTGAGGGCTACGCCAGCACGCGCGCCAGTGCGAAGCCGTCGTAGCCCTTGCTGCCCACCGTCTGGATCGCCGTGCCGCTCAACCGCGGGTGCGAACCGATCAGTTCGATGGCGGCGCGGTTGCCCAGCACGTCGGGTGCCTTGCTGTCCGCCTCGGCCACCCGGCCGCCGCGTACGACGTTGTCCACGACGATCAGGCTGCCCGCGCTGGTGAGTCTGAGAGCCCACTCCACGTAGTTCGGGTTGTTGACCTTGTCGGCGTCGATGAAGACCAGGTCGAAGGGGGGCGGGTTCTCGTCGGCCAGTTTGGGCAGCGACTCCAGGGCGGGGCCGATCCGCACCTCGACGATCCGGTCGAGGCCCGCGCGTGCGATGTTGCGGGTGGCGACCTCGGCGTGCTTGGCGCTGTACTCGAGCGAGATCAGGCGGCCGTCCTCGGGCAGCGCGCGGGCCAGCCAGATGGTGCTGTAGCCGCCGAGGGTGCCGATCTCCAGGATGGTGCGGGCGCCCTGGACCTGGGCGAGGAGCTGCAGGAACTTGCCCTGGAGCGGGGTGACCGCGATCTGCGGAAGCTCGGCGGCGTCGCTGTCGCGGAGGGCCGCTTCGAGGGCGTCGTCGTTCCGTGAGAGGTGGGTGGTGAAGTACTCGTCCACGTCGTCCCAGAGCTGCGACTCGCTCATTTCGCTGTGCCTTCCGTGTGACTGCTTGGCGCCTCCGACCGGCTGACCTGATGAGCATGGCCGCGGGCCGGTTCCCCTCTCAGGGAGATCATGACGGCCCGGTTCAGCTGAGCGGTGGAGGCGCGTGCACCGGCGGCGGAGGCGGCACCGGGCGCCGTGAACGCCGTACCGCGAACACGGTCACGGCCGTGGCGGCGATGGCCAAGGTGCCGACGACCGTCAGCAGCCACGCCGGGATCCCGGCCACCGTGCGCAGCCGGTCCTCGTAGATCACCTGCTGGAACGGGGTGTCCGCGGACGCCCGGCGCAGTACGTGGTCGCCGGAGATCGACGACGGGAACGGGAACTCCTGGCCGATCGCGGTCAGGAACGGTGTGCCCGCGGCCAACTCGGCCAGCGGGCCCGACTTCGCGGTGACACGTCCGGCGTAGGTGACCCGGGGCCGCTCGCCGCCGATCGTCGAGCTCGTCTCCATGCGGTGCGCGGCGAGGACGTACAGGCCGAGCGACTGCGGGGTGCGGGCGAGGCGGGACAGGCGCATCGGGTAGACGGGCCGCCCGGACGCGAAGGTGAGGTGGAGCGGGTCGAGCCTGCCGCTCAGCGGGGTGTTCGCGGTGTCGGGGGACAGGCGCACGGCGACATACTCCCAGTGGCGGCTCACATACGGCTGGAGGGCGTCCGCCAGGCGGGGCGGCATGACGAAGCCGTTGCTGTCGAGCCAGCGGTTCAGGGCGGCAGGGTCGGTGGCGGTCAGGCGGGCCACGTCGAAGGGGCCGAGCTTCTGGCGGCCGACCACGCCCACGCCGGGCGCGGCGGCGCCGGCCCCGGGCGGCCCGGCCGCGCTGCTCCCGTCACCGGTGACCAGGGGCCAGTCGCCGTCCTGCGGCCAGAAGTGATAGCGGTCGCGGTGGACCGGGGCGGTGGTGGCGGCGAGCTGGGTGAACAGCGCCGGGTCGCCGAGTTCGACCGTCGCGCGGTGCGGGACCGGCATGATCCAGGCGGCCCGGTCGGCGTCCCCCTCGACCGTCAGGCTCATCACGATCTGTTCCCGGCGGCCGTCCCAGCGGACCACGGACTCTTCACGGCCCACGCCTATCCGCCGCTGCCCGTCGGGGATCATCGCGCCGCAGCCGCACGCGTATGCCGGTGCGATCAATGACCCCAGCTGTGTCGCAAGCAAGGTCACCACGACCGCCAGTAACCGCACGCGTGTGCGTTTCCGCAGGAAACGGACCATTCCCCGAAGCCTCCGTGCTGCCGTCGACAGAGCTTCACACGGTACGGGGGTCGCGGCGGTTCCGGAGGCGATCCCCTATCGGGCGCACTATGGTCATCTCGACAAACAGGGACGATATAAGCCATAAGTTGGGAAAAGGGGCGAAGGGGCGGGAGGCCGACCAGGCGTGGCGAACGTGGAGCGCAGCGGACGACCGGCGGAAACCATCGGCGCGACAGCCGTCGGAGGAGCTCCCAGACGCCTGCATGTGGTCCGCCTCGGCCTGTGGCTGGTCGCGGCCGTGCTCGCCGTACGCCAGATGGCCGTCGTCCTCGGTACACCCAGGGGCGAACGGCTGACGGATCTGGAGACCTGGGTCGGTCCCCACGGCGTCCTCCATGTGAAGGGATCGCTGTACGACTCGACGCGGTTCACCGGCACACCGTTCGGCGGACTGGTCCTCAAGCCCCTCACCCGGGCGGCCGAACAGGCCCTGGGCTGGGGCTGGACCTTCGGCACACTGCTGCTGGTGGTCGCGCTCGGCCTGATCGCGGCCCGTGCGCTGCCGCAGCCGGTGAGCCGGCGGACCTCCCTGTTCGCCGCGCCGCTCGCGATCAGCCTGCTGATGCTGTCGCTGCCGGTGCGCAACACGCTGTGGCTGGGGCAGACCAGCATCATCCCCGTCCTGCTGGTGCTGGTCGGCTGCTTCGTCGTCCGCGGCGAGCGCAGCAGCGGCCTGCTGCTCGGTCTCGCCGCCGCCCTCCAGCCGACCGTGCTGCTCTTCGCCGCGCTGCTGTGGTTCACCGGGCGCCGCCGCGCCGCGGCCTTCACCGGGATCACGTTCGCCGCCTGCACGGGGCTCGCGTGGGCCGCGATGCCGCACGACTCGGCCACCTACTGGGTGCACCACATCGCGGGCGCCGGTCTCGGCGGCAAGGCCGACGACCTCGCCAACCAGTCCCTGCACGGCGCGCTGCTGCGGCTCGGATTCTCGGGCCCGGTGGAGATCGTCCTCTTCCTCGCGCTGGGCACGGTCGTCGCCGTGCTCGGCGTGCGCCGTGCCGTGCGCTACGCGCGCGACGGGCAGCTGCTCCTCGCGGTCGCGGTCACCGGCTGCGCGGCGATCGCGGTGTCGCCGACCGCCTGGCAGCACGAGCTGCTGTGGGTGCTGCTCGCGGTCGTCGGACGGGTCGGCAGCCGGGCCTCCGACCGGTATGTGTGGCCGGTCGCCGTGGTGCTGGTGATGACCCTGCCGGCGAAGATGCTGCTGCCGGACTTGGAGCAGCTGTACCCGCTGCGGGACAACACGGTGCTGGTCGCCGCGCTCGCCGCGGCCACCGTCGTGCCGTTCCTGTCCCGCACCTCGCCGTACTACCGGTCCCCGGTCCCGACCGAGTACGCCGCCCCGGTACCGTCCCGCTTCCGCCATGTACCCGTCGTCCCGTTCCTGCGCCGGGTCCTCACCCGCCCGAACCTGTTCCTCGAACTCCTCCTGATGCGGGTCACCTACGCCGCCTACCAGCGGATCCGGCTCGGGGTGACCGCCGACCGGGCCACCGCGGAACACCACGGACACCAGATCCACCGGATCGAGGAGTGGCTGTCCGTCGACTTCGAGCAGTGGGTCAACCACACCGTGGTGCGGGTCGACTGGCTGCGCGGTTTCCTCGACTACTACTACCTGTCGTTCCACTTCGGCGTCCCGCTCACCATCCTCGCCGTGCTCTATGTGCGGCGCCCCGTGGACTACCGCTGGGCGCGCTCGGCACTGGGCCTGGCCACCGGGTTCGGTCTGATGGGCTTCTGGCTGTACCCGCTGGCGCCGCCGCGTCTGATGCCGGGGCTCGGCTTCATCGACACGGTGCACGGCGTCCAGGACTTCTCCAAGCCGAACTACGGCACGCTGACCGAGTTCACCAACCAGTACGCGGCCATGCCGTCCCTGCACTTCGCCTGGGCCCTGTGGTGCGGCATCGTGATCGTGACGCTCGCGCCCAGATGGTGGCTGAAGCCCTTCGGGCTGCTGCATCCGCTGTTCACGCTGTCCTCGATCATCGCGACCGGCAACCACTGGTTCCTGGACGCGGTGGGCGGCGCCACCGTGGTCGGGGCGGGCTTCGGGCTGCAGTACCTGGTGTCGGGCCCGCGGGCGGCCACCGCGGCCCGACGGGCCGGCGGCGCCGGGAGGCCGCCGGCCCGAGACCATGGTCGGGCGGAGACGGTCAGCCGACCTGGACCTGAAGGTGCTTCACGCCGTTGATCCACGCCGAGCGCAGCCGGGACGGGTCGCCGACGAGGGTGAGACCCGGCAGAGCATCGGCGATCGCGTTGAAGATCAGGTCGATCTCCAGGACGGCCAGGGACTTGCCCAGGCAGTAGTGCGGGCCTCCGCCGCCGAACCCCAGATGGGGATTGGGGTCGCGCAGGATGTCGAAGGCGTCGGGGTCGGTGAAGACCTCCGGGTCGTGGTTTGCGGAGGCGTAGAAGATCCCGACCCGGTCCCCCTTCTTTATCGACTTCCCGCCCAGTTCGGTGTCCTGAGTGGCGGTCCGCTGGAAGGAGTTGACCGGGGTCGCCCACCGCACGATCTCCTCGGCCGCCGTCTCGGGGCGCTCCCGCTTGTACAGCTCCCACTGCTCGGGATGGGTCAGGAACGCGTGCATCCCGTGGGTGATGGCGTTACGGGTGGTCTCGTTGCCCGCGACGGCCAGCATCAGCACGAAGAAGCCGAACTCGTCG
The DNA here is from genome assembly GCF_053598255.1 of Streptomyces sp. NPDC001157. Classification (NCBI taxonomy): domain Bacteria; kingdom Bacillati; phylum Actinomycetota; class Actinomycetes; order Kitasatosporales; family Streptomycetaceae; genus Streptomyces; species Streptomyces sp. NPDC001157. The sequence continues at coordinate 99,011 of NZ_JBSFJW010000003.1, read as the reverse complement.
GAGTTGAGGTTGCCCTCGTCCTCGGCCGCCACCAGCGTCGTCACGATGTCCTTGGCCGGGCACTGCTTCCGGTCGGCGGCCATGTTCATGGCGTAGGCGATCAGCTCGGTGGCCGACTCGGCGCCGACCTCCTCGGTGATCGCGTACTCCGGGTCGTCGTACGAGATCATCTTGTTGGACCAGTCGAAGATCTTGGCCCGGTCGTCCTGCGGGATGCCGATGAGCTCGGCGATCGCCTGCAGGGGGAGTTCGCAGGCGACCTCGGTGACGAAGTCGAAGGAGCCGGTCTGCGCGCGGGCGCTCCGCGCGATGTTGTGGGCGCGCTCGCGCAGGCGGTCCTCCAGTGCCCGTATGGCACGCGGGGTGAAGACGCGCTGCACGATCTGGCGAACCCGGGTGTGCTCCGGCGGGTCCATGTTGAGCAGGATCAGCCGCTGCGCGTCGATGGCGTCCCGCTCGATGTGCTCGTTGAAGCGGATGATCGCCGTGTTGAGGTACGAGGAGAACAGCTCCGGGTGGGTGGAGACGTACTTGACGTCCGCGTGCCGGGTGACGGCCCAGTACCCCTCGTCCTGGAAGCCGGCGATGTTGCCCGACTGCGGGATCCAGCGGACCGGTTCGGCCCGCCGCAGCTCGGCGAACTCCGGCAGGGGCACGCGGCGGTGCAGCAGGTCGGGGTCGGTGAAGTCGAACCCGTCGGGGAGAGCTGGACAGGACATGGGCGACTCCGGCTCGAATTCTGACGGACCATCAGGTTTCAGGTTTGCCGTGAAGGTAGTAACGGGTTCTACAAGAGGCAAGGGGTACGGCAAGCCGAATTGGGGCCGTATTGCATGCACGCCTCTTGCGGTTGCGGACGCGCTGTCAGCAGACTGCTGGCAGAACTAGAACACGTACTAGTTCAGCGTGGCGGGGCCGGCCGGGACGCCCCCGCGCCGCGCGGGTACCGGAGGAGAGGATCCCCCCATGGCCGCGGAACCCGTGATCGTCGAAGCCGTCCGCACCCCCATCGGCAGGCGCGGCGGACTGCTCGCCAACCTGCACCCCGCCTATCTCCTGGGCGAGACCTACCGTGAACTCCTCGGCCGCACCGGCATGCCCGCCGACGCGGTCGAACAGATCGTCGGCGGCACGGTGACGCACGCCGGTGAGCAGTCCATGAACCCCGCGCGCACGGCCTGGCTGACCATGGGCCTGCCCTACGAGACGGCGGCGACGACGGTCGACTGCCAGTGCGGCTCCTCGCAACAGGCCTCGCACATGGTGGCCAACATGGTCGCCGCGGGCGTGATCGACGTCGGTATCTCGTGCGGTGTCGAGGCGATGTCACGGGTGCCGCTGGGCTCGGGTTCGAAGCACGGCCCAGGCAAGCCGTTCCCCGACGAGTGGAACGTGGACCTCCCGAACCAGTTCGAGGCGGCGGAGCGGATCGCGCGCCATCGCGGCCTGACGCGCGAGAACGTCGACTCGCTGGGCCTGATCTCGCAGGAGCGAGCCGCCGCGGCCTGGGCCGAGGAGCGCTTCAAGCGCGAGACGTTCGCGGTCCAGGTCCCCACCACGGAGCAGGAGCAGCGCGCCGGACAGGGCATGTGGCGGCTCGTCGACCGCGACGAGGGTCTGCGCGACACGACCATGGAGGCCCTCGCGGGCCTGAAGCCGGTCATGCCTACGGCCATCCACACGGCGGGCAACTCCTCGCAGATCAGCGACGGCGCGGCGGCGATCATGTGGGCGTCGAAGCGGATGGCCCGCGCGCTGAAGCTGAAGCCACGGGCGCGGATCGTGGCCCAGGCGCTGGTCGGCGCCGACCCGCACTTCCACCTCGACGGACCGATCGACGCGACACGGGCCGTGCTGGGCAAGGCGGGCATGTCCCTGAAGGACATCGACGTCGTCGAGATCAACGAGGCGTTCGCGTCCGTGGTGTTGAGCTGGGCGCAGGTCTTCGAGCAGGACCTGGAGAAGGTCAACGTCAACGGCGGCGCGATCGCGCTCGGGCATCCGGTGGGGGCGACGGGAGCGCGGCTGATCACCACCGCGCTTCATGAACTGGAGCGGGCGGACAAGGAGTTCGCGCTCATCACCATGTGTGCGGGGGGCGGGCTGGCCACGGGCACGATCATTCAGCGCCTGTAGGTGTAAGTCGGTAGCGCCTATTGACGCGGACTGGTCAACTTACCCAATGCTGATCAACGTAATCCTCCGCGTCCTGCCCTTCTACCTCCGCGAACCCATCATCATCGCCGTCAGCCTGTCCTTCGCCGGCCTGGCCCTCTACTACTTCGTGCAGGTAGGGGGCTGGGGGCGGGGCGGCTTCGGGCTGCTGTTCCTGGCGATCGCGGTGTTGCGCGCCTACTTCTTCCGCAAGGAGTGGAGAGCCCACAGGGCGGCGAAGGCAGGGGGTGCGGTCAGACCTCAGGCGTAGTGCCGGTCCAGGAGACGAAACGGCGGAACGCGTCGGGCCGGAGGGTCAGGACCGGCCCGGCGGGGTTCTTGGAGTCGCGGATGGCGATGGTGGCGCAGGGGGATTCGGCGACTTCGAGGCATTCGCCGCCCTGGTCACTGCTGTGTGTGGACTTGCGCCAGGCCAGGGCGCCGATCGGTGCGCATTCGACGCAGTTGCCGCCCTGGTCGCCGCTGTAGCTGGACTTACGCCACTGAGTCGCTCGGTTCTCCATAGCGCTCCTCCATCACTCTGCGGATCAGCTCCGCCGAGTCCTTGAGGGAGAGCGCGGCGGCTTGGAGATGATCGTAACGGAGTGAGCAGTCCTTGACGGTGTCCGGATTGGCGGTCGGATGCCCGCTGCCGTACCCCTCGGTGTAGACAATGGTCGGGTCGCTCGCAAAACGGTAGAGGTCGAACGAGCCCTGCATACCTGCGTGTGCCCCGGACGAGAACGGCAGGATCTGGATGTTGATCCGGGGGTTCTGCTCGAAGCTCAACAGATGCGCGAGTTGTCCGCGCATGGCTTCCCGGCCGCCGATCTCCTGATCTAGCGCGGCCTCGCTCAGGATGGCCCAGAAGACCGGCGGTTCCTCCTTCTCGAAGATGCTCTGGCGGGCGAGCCGCACGGCGGTGCGGTCGTCGAGGTTGCTGTGGTCCAGGACGCCCAGGACCGCGCGGGCGTACTCGTTGGTCTGGAGGAGGCCGTGGATCATGTGCGTCTCGAAGGAGCAGATCTCGGTGGCCCGCGCCTGTAGCTCGGCAACCTGCCTGAACCAACCCGGCAGTTGACTCCGCATCACCAGCTCGACGAGTCGTGACAACGCCCCGCCCGTCCCCAGCGCCGCGTCCGCACGCTCGCTGAAGTCCTGTGTCGGCAGTTTCCTGGCCGTCTCGATCTGGCCGATCATCGAGCCCGTGTAGTTGACGATGTCCCCGAGCTGCCGCTGCGTCAGACCTGCCGCATCGCGATAGCGACGCAACTCGTAGCCGTAGTAATCGAGCGGCGAGGCGCCCGGGTCGAGGGTGTTGATCTGGGTCATGTGTACGGCCCCCTGCCTGTGCAACAACTCCGCCCACTACGGGACTGGTTGTGCTCGTCCCGTAGCCCAGAGTAGTTGCGCAACGTCAGGCTCGTCCTGTGAATCAATTCATTCCCCCCACCTACCGCATGAGCCTCACCGTAGGCACCCACTCCGCCCGCCACATCCGCCGTATCGTCCGCTCGCTGCTGGGCGAGTGGGAGCTGGCGGAGCTGACCGACGCCGTGGAGCTGGGCGTGACCGAGCTGGTGGCCAACGTCGTACGACATGTTCCGGACCGGCGCTGTGTGCTGCTGGTGTTGCGGTCGGCGGCCGGAGTCAGGGTGGAGGTGGCGGACGGCTCTCCTCAACCACCCTGCTCTCCGGCGGAGTTGTCGCCGGAGGCGGAGGGCGGGCGCGGGCTGCTGCTCCTGGACGCGGTGGTCGACAAGTGGGGCGTGTCGGCCGCGTCCGGGGGAGGGAAGACGGTGTGGTTCGAGTGCGGTGGGTCGGACAGGCCGAGCTGGTCGGGATAGAGCGACGTGTTTGTCCGAGATCATCGGCAGCTCTATCGCTTGAACCGCAATCGTGGGTGGCATACTCCTATCCGGGGGAGGGAGTGGCGAATGTGGGATCTTGCCGTGATCGCAGCCGCCGGCGGTTCAGTGCGAGGCTTACTTGACGTCTATGAACTGAACATCGCGTGGCGTGACGCGTGTAGGAAGCATCTGAGGCAGAAGAAAGACAAAAGCGAGCTCCCGATGTGGTCGGATTACTACAAAATTTCTTCGGAGCTTTCTGCTGCGGCCTTACAGGTGTTAATCGGCGGCGCGGCAGGGGCCCTTTTTGCCGCATCACATCAAATAACGAGCGCATGGGCCGCCGCTCTCGTCGGCATTTCCGCCCCGGCGATGCTTACGTATCTCGCGAGCAGTAAAATGCTGAATTCCTTCATAGCCGCCCAGCGCTCACCGACCCATATTGACCCGTCTGCTGACGCTATCGAAAGTTCTGTTCCTGAATCCCAGGCTGTGTATGAACTGAAGCCGGATGAGAGTGAAGCGCTAAGGGAGGCGGCTTCCGGTGACCGTCAGCAGTAGTGCCAGGAAGCGGGCAAGTGTTGGTACGTGGGGGGGAATGCGCACCCCCTTCGAGTATCCCATCTTGCGCACCAGTCACCACTACTCGTGGGCGGGTCGCTTTCTTGCTTCGCTGCTTCGAATCAATCTGGCGGAGGTCGACTACAAGGCCGCCCTGGATGAGGCCGAGGAAATCGAGGGACGCTACCGCGAAGCGCTGAATGCCGGCGCCGACCTTGAGGGTCTGGCGAGTGAAATAGCGCCGAGTGATGCAAAGGAGATGGAGAACCTCTATCGTGATGCATTGCTGATAGGGGATCTGGAGTCTGCTCTTAAGGCTGCCAACGCCTTGGCGGCTGCCGGGAGTGTAGATTTGGCTAGAAAATTCTACCTGCGCCTAATTGAGCAAGAATTCTGGAATGCGGAAAATCCGCTGGCCATTCTCTTGCAGAATGTGGGAGAGGTGGAAGAGGCTGAAGTCTTCTATCGTCAGGCTGTCGAGCATGGTGACCCGAAGGCCGCCCGTAACCTTGGTCTTTTGCTTGAGGGTTCGGGGCAGACGCGTGAGGCTGCAAACTTCTTCCGTTTGGCTGTCGAGCAGGGTGAACTGAAAGCTGTCTACCGCCTCGCCGTTCTCTTGCACGATGAGGGAGAGGTGGAAGAGGCTGAAGTTTTCTATCGTCAGGCTGTCGAGCAGGGGGACTCGGAGGCCGCTCGTAACCTTGGTTTGTTGCTGGAGGGTTCGGGGCGGGTGGAGGAGGCTGAACGCTTCTACCGTCAGGCTGTCGATGAGGGTGTTCCGAGGGCCGTGCACAACCTTGCCGTCCTCCTGCACAAGGCGGGGCAGGTGGAGGACGCCGAGGGTTTCTATCGTCAGGCTGTCGAGCAGGGGGACTCGGAGGCCGTCCGTAACCTTGGTTTGTTGCTGGAGGGTTCGGGGCGGGTGGAGGAGGCTGAACGCTTCTACCGTCAGGCTGTCGATGAGGGTGTTCCGAAGGCCGTGCACAACCTTGCCGTCCTCCTGCACAAGGCGGGGCGGGTGGAGGACGCCGAACGCTTCTATCGTCAGGCCATCGAGCAGGGTGACCCGAAGGCCGCCCGTAACCTTGCTTTGTTGCTGGAGGGTTCGGGGCGGGTGGAGGAGGCCGAAGGGTTCTATCGTCAGGCCGCCGAGCAGAGTGATTCAAAGGCCGCCCGCGACCTTGGTTTGTTGCTGGAAAGTTCGGGGCGGGTGGAGGAGGCTGAACGCTTCTACCGTCAGGCTGTCGATGAGGGTGATCCGAGGGCCGTGCACAGCCTTGCCGTTCTCCTGCACAAGTCAGGGCAGGTGGAGGAGGCTGAACGCTTCTATCGTCAGGCCATCGAGCAGGGTGACCCGAAAGTCGCCCGTAACCTTGGTTTGTTGCTGGAGGGTTCGGGGCGGGTGGAGGAGGCTGAACGCTTCTACCGTCAGGCTGTCGATGAGGGTGATCCGAGGGCCGTGCACAGCCTTGCCGTTCTCCTGCACAAGTCAGGGCAGGTGGAGGAGGCCGAGCGCTTCTACCGTCAGGCCATCGAGCAGGGTGACCCGAAAGCCTCCAGCAACCTTGGTTTGTTGCTGGAGAGTTCGGGGCGGGTGGAGGAGGCTGAACGCTTCTACCGTCAGGCCATTGAGCATGGCCAATTGGACGCAGCCAACGACCTGGCCGTACTGCTGGAGGATTCGGGGCGGACGGAAGAGGCGGAGCGCTTTTACCGTCAGGCCGTCGAGCAGGGCAACACGTACGCCGTCCACAACCTTGCTCTCCTGCTGGAGGATTCGGGGCGGGTGGAGGAGGCCGAACGCTTCTACCGTCAGGCCGTCGAGCAGGAGCACCCGGACGCGGCCAATAACCTCGCCAACCTCCTGGAGGCTTCGGGGCGGACGCAGGAGGCCGAGCGCTTCTACCGTCTGGCCATCGAGCAGGGTGACCCGCACGCAGCCCGCAACCTCGCCATTCTCCTGAGGACCTCGGGGCGGACGGAGGAGGCCGCAAACGTCCGCGACCAGGCCGCCACCGGCCAGGAGAATCCGAACGCGGCCGTCGCGACTCCTGTTGAACCACCGAAGAGGACGGAGCCTTCCTATGAGCCCGTCGCCCACCGGGGCGATCCGAACATGGATCTCATCTCAACAGGCATTGAAACCCCGATCGAAAGCCCGCAGGAATCCATCGAGGAGATGCAGCAGATTTCCACACCGCGAAGTGGCGTTCTGGCTTTGTTGTAGGCACGGGCTCATCCAAGGAGGGGGCGCGACCCAGTGACGGTGCGTGAGCTGCGGCCGGAGGACGAGCCCGCCGTGGCCGCCCTCCTCGCCGCCTGCGAGGACTACTTCGTCGCCGCGACCGGAAATCCGGCGCTCCCGGCGGACGTACAGAGCCTGTACTACGCGCTTCCCGAGGGCGCGGACCCCGACCAGAAGCGGCTGCTGGTGATGTGCCGGGGCGCGGATGTCGTCGGGCTGGTCGATGTCGTCGACCGGCATCCCGATGCGGAGAGCTGTGCGGTGGGGGTGTTCCTCGTCGCTCCCGGGGCGCGGCGCGAGGGAGTCGGGACGGAGGTCGCCCGTCGGTTGCTGGAGGAGGTCGCCGGGCGGGGGATGCGGAGGGTGACCGCCACGTGTCCGGCCGGGTGGGAGGCGGGGCTGGGCTTCCTGCGGAGCCTGGGCTTCGAGGTCGGGCCGGCGCAGGACGGGGCGGGCGCGACGGTGGGCAACCGGACGCGCGGTCGTGGGGAGACAGGCCTGTGCGTGGCGACGCTGAGTCTCGCGGACCGATGAGTTTCCCTCGCGGCCGCCGTCTGCCTCTGTGAGGAGATGGAGGTGTTCGCGATGGACGCTACGGCACGGCAGGAAGCCCTGAAGCGGCTGGAGGTGCTGGTCGGGGAGTGGGTGGTGGAGGCCCAGTTCCCGGGCCTTGAGGTGCCGCCCGGGCGCAGTGTGTTCGAGTGGAGTCTGGACGGGCAGTTCCTGGTCCAGCGCTCCGAGGCCCCCCATCCCGTTCCGGACAGCATGTCGATCATCGCCGTCGACCCGGAGACGGGCGGGTACACGCAGCACTACTTCGACTCGCGGGGAGTCGTACGGACGTATGCCATGACCTTCGACGGCGAAATCTGGCAGCTGCTGCGCGAGTCGCCCGACTTCTCGCCGCTGAGCTTTCGGCAGCGGTTCGTCGGGCGGATCGGAGACGACGGCGACACCATCCGCGGCGCCTGGGAGAAGCGGACGGACGCATCGGCCGACTGGGAGCTGGACTTCCCGCTCTCGTACCGCAGGAGCAGCGCGGAAGCCGTCGATGAACCGCAGTGAGATCGCTCGCTCATGAGGGCTACCGCGCGTTCTTCCGTCGCCGCGCGCGTGGCGGGGGACGGCCTCGCACGCTGGCTGGACGTCTTCTCCCAGCGTTCCGTACGGCACGGCGGGCGGGTCCGGACCGCCGAGGACGTCCGGGGCGAGTCCGGCATGCGGCTGTACCGGGCCGTCGCCGACGAGCAGTCGATCCTGGCCAAGGACGGGCAGCCGGATCATCGGGTGGCGGTCGACCTGGGGTGACGGACGGCGTCGGCCGGGCGGGTCCGCTCGATCGCGGCCGCTGTCTTTGCGGCGGAGGTCGTGTCGCCGAGCGCGGTGAACAGGGTGTGGGCCCGGGTGTAGTGGGTGTGGGCCTCTGCCAGGTCGCCGCAGTGTTCCAGGGCGGTGGCCAGGCCGGAGAGTGCGCGGGCCCGGAGGTGGTCGATGCCCTTGTGGGTGGCGGGGACGGTGACGGCCCGGTAGGCCTCGGCGGCTTCGGGCCAGCGGCGCAGGGCGAGCAGGTCCAGGGCCGTCTCGTGCTGGAGGATGGCCCGCATGTAGTTGTCGAGGTCGGGCACGTCACCGGCCCGGGCGCCGAGCAGGGCGCGGTGGATGGCCAGGGCCTCCTCCGGGCGGCCGGCCTCGCGCAGTGCGCTGCCGCGGACGCGCTGGGCGACCGCCTTTCCGGTGGTGTCGCCGGTGGCCTCGAAGAGCCGTATGGCGTTCTCGGCCGCCTGCTCCGCCTCCGCGGGGCGCTTCAGGTTCATGCGGGCCCCGGTGAGGTAGGCCCACGCCCAGGCCTGCTGCCCGACGTCGCCCGCCTCGGTCGCCAACGCCAGTGCGCGTTCGGCGAGTTGCTCGGCCCGCTCGTGCTGGAAGGTGAACGTGTGCGCCCAGGCGAGACAGTTGAACTGGTGGGCCTCGGCCGCCCGGTCCCCGAGCGCCGCCGCGCTGCGGGCGCCGTACGAGAACAGGCTCTGCCACTCGGGCCACTTGTCCCAGCGGTCGGAGAACCAGTACAGGGTGCGTGAGGTGTGGAGGATCTCCTGGTGCCGGCCCGCCTCGAACATGAGGGGCAACGCGCCGACCCAGTGGGGCCGTTCGGTCGTCAGCCACGCCTCCGCCTCGTCGGCCGACGCGGGCGCGAAGGCCGGGACCTCACCGGGCCACGGCTGAGGCGCACCCGGCGCCTCGAACCAGCGGCCCGCCGCGGATGCCGAGCGCAGCAGCCAGTCCGCCATGCGGAGGCCCACCGGCTGTGTCTCCTCCTCGTCGAGTTGCTCACGGGCGAAGAGGCGCACCAGGTCATGCAGGCCGTATCGGCCCGGTGCGGGCTCCTCCAGCAGGCCGCGGTCGACCAGGACGTCGAGGGAGTCCTCGGTCGTCCACGCGTCCTCGCCGGTCAGGACGGCCGCGAGGCCGGGGCCGGTGTCGGGCCCGGGCAGCAGCGCGAGCCGGCGTAACAGCATCCGGTGGGGGACGGTGAGCTGTCCGTAGGAGAGGGCGAGGGCGCTGCGCACGGCGAGGTCGCCCGCGATCAGGCCGTTCAACCGCCGTTCCTCGTCGCCGAGTTGGTCGGCCAGATGGGACGGGGTCCAGCCCGGGCGGCTGGAGAGGCGGTTGCCGACGATCCGCAGGGCCAGCGGCAGATGCCCGCACAGTTCGGTCAGCCGGGCAATCGCCTCGGACTGGCCGCCGGTGCGCGGGGCGCCGAGGATGCGCTCCAGCAGCGTCGCCGACTCCCGGCCGCTGAGTCCGCCGAGCCTGATGCGCCGTACGCCTTCCAGCCCGGCCAGCGGCCGCCTGCTGGTGACCAGCACGAAGCTGCCCTCGGCGTCCGGCAGCAGCGGTCTGGTCCGTTCCTCGTCGGCCGCGTCGTCGAGGACGATCAGTGCTCGGCGGGAGGCCAGGGTGGCCCGGTAGACGGCCTCCCGGGCGGCCGGGTCCACCGGGATCCGGTCGGGCGGATGACCGAGCGCCGTCAGCACCAGCAACAGCGCCTCGGAGGCGGGCAGCGGTGCCTCGCTCATGCCGTGCAGCCGCACACAGACGCAGCCGTCCGGGAAGTGCCCGGCCAGTCGCCGCACGGCCTCCGCGGCGAGCGTCGTCTTGCCCTGCCCGCCCGGCCCGAAGAGCACCGCGGCCCGGGAGCCGGCGGTGGTGGCGAGTGCCTCCAGATCGGCCAGTTCCCGCTCGCGGCCGGTGAAGTCGGCGACGGTGCGCAGGAGATGGGGCGGTGCGGTCGGGCCGCCGCGTCCGCGGCCGGCGTCGGCCAGCCGCTGCAGGCGCTCGCGCTGTCCGCCGTCCAGTTCGAGGGCGGCGGCGAGCGCGTCGACGGTACGGCGCTGCGGTCCGCGGCTCCGGCCGCGCTCCAGGTCGCCGAGCGCGCGGACGCTCACCCCGGACGCCTCGGACAGTCCTTCCAGGGTCAGCCGGGCGGCCCGGCGCAGGGAGCGCAGCGTGACGCCGAAAGCCGTACCGCTCTGAGAAACATCCGGATCATTTCTGGTCATCACGGCAATTAGAACAAGCATCCATCCGTCACGGAGCCGGAATGTCGGACGCCGTTTGGCCGATCGACCGTACTTCCGCCTGTGCTTCTGCCTGGTGACCACTAATCACCGGTGGTGTGCTGGTAGCCGTTGGCAACGTCCCGCCCATGGAAGGGGAACCGACATGCCGTACATCACCGTCGGCGAGGAGAACAGCGCGCCGATCGAGCTCTACTACGAGGACCACGGCACCGGGCAGCCGGTCGTGCTCATCCACGGCTACCCGCTCGACGGCCACTCCTGGGAGCGGCAGGTGCCCGCCCTGCTGGAGGCCGGCCACCGGGTCATCACCTACGACCGCCGCGGCTTCGGCCGTTCCTCGCAGCCGACCACGGGCTACGACTACGACACCTTCGCCGCCGACCTGGACAAGGTGCTGACCACGCTGGACCTGACGGACGCCGTCCTGGTCGGCTTCTCGATGGGCACCGGCGAGGTGGGCCGCTACCTGGGCACCTACGGTTCGGGCCGGGTGGCGAAGGCCGCCTTCCTGGCGTCGCTGGAGCCCTTCCTGCTCAAGACCGACGACAACCCCACCGGCGTCGACCAGCAGGTCTTCGACGGCATCCTGGAAGCCGTCAGCAAGGACCGGTACGCCTACTTCACCGCGTTCTACCAGGACTTCTACAACCTGGACGAGACGCTCGGCAGCCGCATCAGCGAGGAGGCCGTGCGCAACAGCTGGAACGTGGCGGCCGCTGCCTCGGCGCACGCCTCGGTGGCCTGCGTGCCGACCTGGATCACCGACTTCCGCGCGGACGTGGCGAAGGTCGACGTGCCGACGCTGATCCTGCACGGCACCGGCGACCGTATCCTGCCGATCGACTCGACCGGGCGGCCGTTCCGCGCCCTGCTGCCCTCCGCCGAGTACGTGGAGATCGAGGGCGCCCCGCACGGCCTGCTGTGGACCCACGCGGAGGAGGTCAACACCGCGCTGCTGTCCTTCCTCAGCAAGTGATCAGCGAGTGATCGGCAAGTGAGCGGTACGGGGGCGCCGGGGTCACTCCGCCCCGACGCCAACCACCGCCAGCACGTCCGCCGCCCCCGCCGCCACCAGCAGCGCAATGCCCAGTCCGCGGTGGAGCACCAGCCAGGCGCCGAGGCAGGCACCGGCGGCCATCGCGACGACCGAGGCCGAGCGTCGTGGGGAGCGGTGGCCCGAGCCGCCGCCGGTCCGGGAGTCGGCGGCGAGGCCGGTGCGGGTCATCGTCAGGACCGTCGTGGTCAGGTCGATGATGCCGAGCTTGCGGTCCGTGGCGTTGCGCAGGCCCATGGCGAAGGCCGTGAGGGCGATGAGGGCGTACACGGTGGCGGCGGCGTGCGGGGCGGCGAAGGCGGCCGCGGCGGACCCGCCCTCCGGGCACCGCGCCGAGGAGGAAGCAGACCAGCGAGGTCGCCGTGTGCGGTACGGAGAACCCGGGCGCCCCGGCGGCGAAGCCCAGCACGACCACGTTGCCGGTCATGTTGGCCGTGCTGTGCTTGTCTGGGGGACACCCCCAGACCCCCGGCATGCCCGAGCCCCAGGTAACTCACGGCATCGATCAGCCCACTGACCACCGTGAGCCCCAACAGCACGCGCACCGGACGTAGTCCGCGCGCCTCCTGGTCGCTCTCGTTCACGCTCATCGACTCTCCGGGTGGCCGGACGGCCAGGGTGGACTCAAGTCCACCACGGACGCGGGGGACTCTCGGATGTCGACGTGGCGTGCGTGTCCGTAGCGTCGGGGACATGAGCGATGAGACGCATAAATCCCAAGAGAACAAGGCAAGTTGGCGAACACGGAGGGCTCTCGCCGGAGTAGCCGCCCTGTTGCTCGCGGGGCTCGCCGCGGCGCCCGTGGCCACCGCCGCCGGGCAGACGCATCCCGGGCCGCGACGCGGAGACCTGGTCTCCGTCACCCCGGTCGCCGACCGCGACGCCGGGCAGCTCAGGAAGTTCGTGGCCGACAGGGGCGTCGCCACGGACCCCGTTCGGTACGGCGTACAGGCGTACCGGCTGACGTACCGGACCGTCGACCCGTACGGGAAGCCGACGACCGCCACCGGGCTCCTCACCCTCCCCAAGGGCGGCGCCCACCGGCTCGACCTGGTGTCCGACACCCACGGCACGATGGTCAAGCGCAGCTACGCGCCCTCCGCGAGCGAGGACTTCGGCCGGATCCCGTCGTATCTGAACGCGAGCGCCGGGCGCGCGGTGGCCGCCCCCGACTACCTGGGCCTGGGCGAGGGGCCTGGCCCGCATCCGTACATGGACACCCACTCCTCCGTCACCGCCTCCCTCGACATGCTGCGCGCGGCCCGCACGGCGGCGGAGCGGCTGGGTCGCCCGCTCACCGGCGACGTCTACGCGACCGGGTTCTCACAGGGCGGCCAGGTCGCCATGGCACTGGGCAAGGCGCTGGGGCGGGGCGCCGACGCGCACTTCCGGCTGAAGGCCCTCGCGCCGATCAGCGGCCCGTACGCCCTGGAGCGCCAGGAGATGCCCGCGCTGTTCGACGGCCGGGTCAACGACACCAGCGGGGTGCTCTACATCTCGTACTGGCTGGTCGCGCAGAACCGTCTCCACCCGATCTACAAGAACCCGGCGGAGGTCTTCCGCGCCCCGTACGCCGGCCGGGTCGAGGGCCTCTACGACGGGAACCACGAGGAGGACGACGTCATCAAGGGGCTCGCCCCCACGCTGCGGGACCTGCTCACGCCCGCCTTCCGGGAGCGGCTGCGGCACCCGTCGGGCGGGCTGCTGGACGCGGTGCGCGCCGCCGACCACACCTGCGACTGGAAGCCGGACGTTCCGGTGCGGCTGTACGCGGGTGACAACGACACCGACGTGCCCATCGGCAATGCCCGCACATGCGCCCGCACCCTCGCCGGTCAGGGAACGAGGGTGCGGGTGGTCGATCAGGGAGCCGTGGACCACTTCGGCTCCTTCGCCGTGTCGGCTCCGCAGGTGGTGCGGTTCTTCGACGGCGTACGGGCTCGGGGATGAGCCGGGTGCGGCGGCTCAGTACCAGCCGTTGGCCTGCCAGAACGCCCAGGCGCCGGTCGGGCTGCCGTAGCGGGAGTTCATGTAGTCCAGGCCCCACTTGATCTGGGTCCGGGGGTTGGTCTTCCAGTCCGAGCCGGCGCTGGCCATCTTCGAGCCCGGGAGGGCCTGGACCAGGCCGTAGGCGCCGGAGGAGGCGTTGGTGGCGGTGACGTTCCAGCCGCTCTCGCGCTCGACGATCTTGCTGAAGGCGTTGTACTGCGCCGCGCTCGGGATCATCTTGTGCGCGATCGCCTGTGCGCCGGCGGCCGAGGAGGCGGTCGCGGCGTGAGCGGGAGCCGCGGTCAGCACCATGCCGGCGGTGGCGGCGGCCACGGCGGCGGAGGCGAGGGCCTTCTTCGGGGACGCGATGCGGCGGGCGATGCGGGAGACGAACACGAGGAACCTTTTTCTTCGGGGACAGGGGGTCGCACGCAGTCCCGGAGTCCCGGGAGACCCGAGGGAACCCGGGGGGGCATGCGTCGGCGCCGTGGCCCTGGGGGCACATCGGCGCCGTGCGACGTCATCCAGAGAAGCAGGCTCGGAAGGGGTCCGCAATGACCGTATTTGCTAGTTGTGGTCGTATGTGGGCGGGCCGGGGTTTGTGTGACCTGGCTCTCAAAGTGCAGGTCAGGGGCCGTTATGGCGTGGACATGGCGTCCGGTTTGCACTACTAGGTAGGTTAGTGGGTGATGTGGGTCATGTGGGGTGGTTCACCGGTCAACGGGGGTCGAAAGTGACCGCGGTCTCGAACGCCGCCCTGCGGGTGGCTCTGCGTAGTGCCCTGAGCACCGCCGGGCCGAGCGTCAGCGTCAGTACGACGGTGACGACGGCCCGGCCCAGGTCCCAGCCCAGCGAGGTGGCCGCGCAGTACGCGAGGAAACGGGCCAGGTTGGCGGGGACGGCGGCCTGCGGGTCGAAGGCGATGCCCGAGGCGAGCGCGCCCATGAAGGGCCAGCCGGCCAGGTTCATGATCGTGCCGTAGGCGAAGGCGGCGAGGAAGCCGTAGGCGGCGAGGAGGGCGAGTTCGCCGCGGCCGCGCAGGCGGTCGGGCCCCGGGAGCAGCCCGGCCCCCATCGTGAACCAGCCCATCGCCAGCATCTGGAACGGCATCCACGGGCCCACCCCGCCCGTGAGCAGCGCGGACGCGAACATGGTGAGCGAGCCGAGGGTGAAGCCGAAACCCGGGCCGAGCACGCGTCCGCTCAACACCAGCAGGAAGAACATCGGCTCGATGCCCGCGGTCCCCGCGCCGAGCGGGCGCAGGGCCGCGCCGGTCGCCGCGAGCACCCCGAGCATGGCGACCGCCTTCGGGCCGAGCCCGGACTCCGCGATGGTCGCGGCCACGACCGCGACCAGCAGCACCAGGAGGCCCGCGAAGAGCCAGGGGGCGTCCTGGGCGTGGGCGCCGAGCTGTGAGGTGGGCGGGGCGAGGAAGGGCCAGCCGAAGGCGGCCACGCCCACGGCGCTGACGAGGGCGAGGGCGGTGAGCGAACGGGGGCCCAGGCGGATGGGGCGGGCCTGCGGCGTCATGCCAGGGCCTCCCGTACCTGCGCGACCGTGAGCCACTGCTGCGGGGCAAGGATCTTGGTGACCTGCGGGGCGAAGGACGGGGACGAGACGACGATCTCGGCCGTCGGGCCGTCGGCGATCACCTCTCCGTCGGCGAGCAGGACCACCCGGTGGGCGAGTTCGGCGGCCAGTTCGACGTCGTGCGTGGCCAGGACGATCGCGTGTCCCTCGGCTGCCAGGGCGCGGAGCAGGGTCACCAGCCGGACCTTTGCCGCGTAGTCCAGGCCGCGGGTCGGTTCGTCGAGGAGGAGCAGGGGTGGGCGGGCGGTGAGGACCACGGCCAGGGCGAGGGTGAGGCGTTGGCCCTCGGAGAGGTCGCGGGGGTGGGTGTCGTCGGTGATGCCGATGGTGTCGGGGAGGAGGTTCGAGAGGAGGGTGCGGCAGGTGCCGGAGGTGGCTTGGGCGTCGCGGTCGGCGGCGGTGCACTCGGCTGCGACCGTGTCGGCGTAGAGGAGGTCGCGGGGTTCCTGGGGGACGAGGCCTACGTGGCGGACGAGGGTGGAGGGTGGTGTGCGGTGGGGAGTGAGGCCGCCGACGCTTACCGAACCCGTGGTGGGTTCTGCCAGGCCTACGAGGGTGTTGAGGAGGGTGGATTTGCCGGCGCCGTTGCGACCCATCAGGGCGAGGGTCTCGCCGGGGGTGATGGTCAGGTCTATGTGGCGGAGGGCTTGGATGCGGGCTCGGCGGACGGATAGGGCGTGGATTTCCGCGGTGGGTGGGACTGTTGCTGGGGGTGTGGTGGGGGTGGGCTTGTGGTTGCGGAGGAAGGGGAGCCAGCGGTGGGTGGGGGCTGGGGTAGGGGCGGGTGTGCTTGCCCACGCTTGCGGGGTGCCGCCTGCGCCCACCCGTGCCGCCCTAGCGGCACGACTGCCCGCAGGCTGCGTACGGCTGTCCGCAGGCTGCGAGAGTCGGTTGCGGAGGTCCGCTGCCCGGCGGCGTGCGTCCCTCACGGTCAGGGGGAGTGGGGACCAACCTGCCAGGCGGCCAAGAGCCACCACAGGCGGATACACCGGAGATACGGCCATCATGTCGGCCGGGGGGCCGAGTTGTAGTGGGGCTCCTGGAGCAGGTAGCAGCGCGACCTGGTCCGCGTACTGGATGACCCGTTCCAGGCGGTGTTCTGCCATCAGGACCGTGGTGCCGAGGTCGTGGACCAGGCGTTGGAGGACGGCGAGGACTTCCTCCGCCGCTGCCGGGTCGAGAGCCGAGGTCGGTTCGTCCAGGACCAGGACCTGGGGGTGCGGGGTGAGGACCGAGCCGATGGCGACGCGTTGCTGCTGGCCGCCGGAGAGGGTGGCGATGGGGCGGTTGCGGAGGTCGGTCAGGCCGAGGAGGTCGAGGGTCTCCTCGACGCGGCGGCGCATCACGTCGGGTGCGAGGCCCAACGACTCCATTCCGTAGGCGAGTTCGTCCTCCACGGTGTCCGTCACGAAGTGGGAGAGCGGGTCCTGGCCCACCGTGCCCACCACGTCCGCGAGTTCGCGCGGCCTGTGCGTACGGGTGTCGCGGCCCGCCACCGTGACACGCCCCCGCAGGGTGCCGCCCGTGAAGTGCGGGACGAGACCGCTGACCGCGCCGAGGATCGTCGATTTTCCGACTCCCGACGGGCCTACCAGCAGGACGAGTTCGCCTTCCGGGACCTCGAAGTCCACGCCTCGGACGCTGGGTTCGGCTGCCCCCTCGTACGTCACGGAGACGTCCTCGAAGCGGATCATGACGGCTCCTTGGGCGCGATGAGTGCGGGCAGCAGGGCGAGGAGTACGGCCGCCGCCGGCCAGAGGGGGAGCGTGGGGGCGACGAGCGGGACGACACCGGGGTGCAGGGCCGCCGGGTCGGCGTCGGCGGCGAGGGTGAGCAGTGCGGCGACCACGGCGCCGGAGGCCGTCACCAGCCAGGCGCGGATGTCCCAGCGGTCGGGCCGGTATCGCGTGCGCAGGCTGCGTCGGCCGCCCAGCCGCAGACCGGCCAGGGCCGCGGCGACCCCGGCGAGCAGCAGGGGCAGGCCGTATGTGCCGCCTTCGGCGGTGAGCAGGCCGTACGTTCCCGCGCAGACGCCGAGCAGGCCGCCGAGGGTGAGGGCGGCGGTGGTGCGGCGAACGGCGGGCGGGACCTCGGCGGTGCGGCCGTAGCCGCGGGCGTCCATGGCGGCGGCGAGGGCGACCGAACGTTCCAACGCGCCCTCCAGGACGGGGAGTCCGACCTGCAGCAGTCCGCGGATGCCGCTGTCCGGGCGGCCGCGCAGGCGGCGGGCGGCGCGCAGCCGCTGGACGTCGGCGATGAGGTGAGGGGCGAAGGTGAGGGCCACGACCACGGCCACGCCCGTCTCGTAGAGGGCGCCGGGAAGGGACTTGAGGAGGCGGGACGGGTTGGCCAGGGCGTTCGCGGCGCCGACGCAGACGAGGAGCGTGGCCAGCTTCAGGCCGTCGTAGAAGGCGAAGAGCAGTGACTCGGCGGTGACCCTGCCGCCCAGGCGGATGCCCTGCGCCCAGTGGGGGAGCGGGAGTTCGGGGAGGGTGGCGATCACGTGGGTGCCGGGGATGGGGGAGCCGAGCGCCACCGCGAAGACGAGGCGGATGAGGAGGACGGCGAGGGCAAGTTTGAGGAACGCGGAGTAGGAGTGGGACCAGGGGGTCCGGGTGCGGCAGGTGGCTACGACGTAGGCGGACGCCGCGATGAGGAGGGCGAGGAGGAGGGGGTTGGTGGTGCGGGTGGCTGCGGTGCCCAGGCCCAGGGACCACAGCCACCAGGCGCCGGCGTGGAGTTGTGCGGGGCGGTGGGGGTGCGCGTGGGTGGGGTGCGCAATTCGGCGCGACGGGGTGCCGATCTCTTTGGGTCGGGTGCCGCCCCCGGCGGCACGACTGCCCGCAGGCTGCGCCGGCTTGGCAGTGCGGCTATGCATGGTTGCGTCGCCGTGCCTGCCACACCGCTGCCGCGGCCAGCAGCGCGACAGCTCCCACTCCCACGAACAGCCCGACCGACGGGCCGCCCGTCTTCTCCCCCTTCTGTGCGGCAGCGGTCGGCTTCTTCGCGCCGGAGACCTGTTCCCCGCACCCCTTCCGCGGATACCCGTCGATCGCACAGAGCAGCGCGTTCGTGTCGTACCGCAGCGGCTTCGCCACCGAGGCCAGCGCATCCGCCGTCGTGCCGTCGGCAGACATCTGCGCGCAGACCGTGCGGCGGGCCGGCGGTGTCTCGCCGGACGGTGCGTCGGCCGGCGTGCCGAAGTCGAGGACGAGCGCCACGCGCTTCTTGCCCTCCTGCGCAGGCGTCCGCGCGCAGATCACCGGGAACGACACCGCCCCGCGCGGCTTCGCCGAGTCGCCCGAGTCCTCGCTCACCGAGAAGCGGAAGCCCTGGACGGCGCCGTCGGAGGGGCGGGCGGTGGCGGGGCCCTGGGTGGCGTACGTCCAGTGACCGGCGTCGTAGTCCCAGAAGGACCAGTAGCGGTAACCGGCGGCCTGCGCCTGGCCGCTGCCGGTCAGGGTCAGGAACAGCCCGCACAGGAGCGGGACGAAGCGGCGTATCACGGCTGCGCCTTCTTCTTGCGGCCGCTGATCAGGAAGCCGACGCCGATGCCACCGACGAGGCCGACGCCGATCATCCACCAGACGCTGACGCCGGAGTCGTCCCTGTGCCCCTTGTCCGAGCGGCGGCCGTGCGCGGAGGGCGTCGCAGCCGAGGCGGGCGCGGGGCCGGTCGCGTCGAGGAGCTTCACCAGGTCCTGGCCGCCGAAGTCGTGGACGTCGAAGGTCTCCGCGTTCGCCGCGAGGATCAGCTCCGCATACGCGGCCGGTCCGGCCTGCTTCGCCCATGCCCCGGAGTTGGTCTCCAGCCAGCGCATGGCGTCGGCGGCCTTGTCACCGTGGCCCGCGGTGGCGAGGGCGAGGACCGCGTCGGCCGTGTTGCCGTAGTCGGGCTGGGGCTTGGCGCCGGGCAGCGTGGACGTCAGGTGCTTGTCCTTGGCCAGGGCCTTGACGAGGTATGCGGCACCGTTCTGCGCCGCCTGTACGGGGCCGGTGGCCTTCTCGCACGTCGGAGTGGTGCCGGTGGGTTTGGGGGAGTCCCCGGCCAGCCCCTTGCCGAGTGCGCCCACGACCGCGGCCGCGGTCGCGTCCGCGTTGGCGGACAGCTTGCCCTTCTTGTCAGGCTGGAAGGCGAAGGCGCCCGAGCCGTCCCCGTCGCAGGGCAGGGCGAGCTTCAGCAGGGCGTCGTACGGGGACTTGCCGTCCTTCACGACCTGGTCCGGCTTCTCGCCCACGGCGGTCAGCGCGCCGATGACGACGGACGTCGAGTTCGCGTCACTCGCTCCGCCCGGGGCGTAGCCCCAGCCGCCGTCCTTGTTCTGCACGGACTTCAGCCAGGAAATCGCTTTCCCGGTGCCGCTCTCGTGTCCGCCGAGCGCGGCGAGGGCCTGGACGGCGGCGCCCGTGCTGTTCGTGTCGACCATGAGCTTCGCGTCACAGGCCTTGGCCGTGTCCGCGCGGAACGGCGCGAACGCCCCGTTCGCACACTGCTGTCCCGCCAGCCAGTCCACCGCCTTGGCCGCCGGCTTCACCCCCACGGTGTCCTGCGCGAGCAGCGCCAGCGACTGGCGCCAGACGCCGTCGTACTTCGGGTCGGACGTGCCGTACAGCCCGTCTGGCAGGGGCGACGGGGAGGGGGACGCGGCGAAGGCGGGGACGGCTGCACCCAGTACGACGGTGGTGGCGGCCAGTACCGCGACGCTGCGGCGGACGACGTTCATGATCGGCGGGTGCCTCTCCCTGCGGGAGCGGGCAGCACGGGACAACCCCGGCGGCTCGGCTCCGTATGCCTCGACGGTGCCGCGCGCCGACGGGTGCCGACGCACGTGAGCCGGTCACAACCGCACGGGGCGATCCGGCTGGCCGCCCGGTGTGGGCGGGTCACGGTTGCGGGTCAGCGCCGGAATTGCACCGGCTTCCCCCCGTACGGCGTGATGACGACCCGGCCACTGTACCGGCCCGTAGGAACACGCCGAGAGGCGCCTGTGAGGCGCGGGCCGCGGTGGCTTCGGGCCATGGCGACGGGGAGGCTGCTCGGCACGGGCCGGGTCAACCCGTCGGGGACGAACCGCTCGCCGACGCCGCCCGCGCCATGCTGACCACCCTCCTCGCCGACCCCTCCCGCCTCACCGACGACGGCCTGACGGAGGCCCGACGGCGGCGCGCGGCCAACCCGACGATGAGCCGACGGGAGGTCGAACTCCCCGGGGAGGCCGAGGAGTTGATCCGTACGTTCAAGTAGGGAGGTCAGCCGACGACGGCCACCGCGTCCACCTCGACCAGCACCCCCTCGCGCACCGGCCGCGCGACCACCGTCGTACGAGTGGGCAGGGGCGAGCTGTCCGCGAAGAACTCCCGGTAGACGCCGTTGAACTCGGCGAAGTGGCCGCGGTCGGCCAGATAGCAGGTGCAGCGGGTGATCGACCGCCGGTCGCCGCCCGCGGCCTCGACGACGGCCTCGACGTTGGCGAGGACCTGCCGCGCCTGCGCGCCGAAGTCCGTGGGCATCTCGCCGGTCGCCGGATCCAGCGGGCCCTGTCCGGAGGTGAACAGGAGCGGACCACTCCGGACGCCTTGGGAGAGCGGCGGCATGCTGCCGTCGGCGAAGGGGGTGAAGGGCGCGAGGTCGGTGCGGACGGGTTCGAGAGGGCCGCGGCCGGCGTGCGGGGTCGGGCCGCCGAAGGGGAGGTGCAGGGTGCGGGAGGCGAGCAGCCAACGGCCGTCGACGCGGCGGAAGGTGTCCTCGTAGTGGCCGACCTGGACGGGCGGTCCGGCGGGGACCATGCCGCCCGTCCAGCCCTCGATGCGGTACGTCGTGAAGTACGAGGTGGCCTCGGCCGTGTCCGCCGACGTCACCGTGACGCGGATGTTGGACATGATCCGCCGCGAGAGCTTGTCCGCGGGGCGTGCGCCGAAGTACTCCCGCAGCGCCCCACGCCCCTCGGACCGCCGCCCGTCTCCCGGAGGCGGCCACTCCCACCAGCCGTCCTCCGTGAACAACTCGGCGACGGAACCCGGCTCCCCGAGGTCCAGGCGGTGGACGAAGTCGAGGATCAGACGCTCGCAGGCACGTTCGGCGAGGAGTTGCTGCAACGGGTCCATGGGACCGTTCGTACCAGCGGTGGATCACCGGGCGCGACCGCTTTACACCGCCACATACGTCACCGGATCGCTCCCCGCCACCGCCTCCGCCCGGCCCAGCTTCACCAGCCGCCGCAGATGCGCCTCGGCCTCCGAGACCGCGATGTTCCGCGACCCGTACGGGATCTGGGCCCAGGGCCGGTTCCACTCCATGCGCTCGGCGACCTGCCACGGGGTGAGCGGCTCCACCAGGAGGGACCGGAGGCCGGTGAGCCGCTCCTCGTGATGGTCCAGCAACTCCCGTACGCGGGCGGGGGCGTCGGCGAACACATGCTGGTGGGCGGGGAGCACCTCGGCGGGGGCGAGACGGCCGACGCGTTCGAGGGAGTCGAGGTAGTCGCCGAGTGGGTCGGTGACCGTGGTGTCGTCGGGGTCCTCGTACAGGCCGATGTGCGGGGTGATCTCGGGGAGCAGGTGGTCGCCGGAGAACAGCCGCCCGTGGCCGGGCAGTTGAGCCGGATGGCGCTCCTCCAGGTGCAGGCAGACGTGACCGGGGGTGTGCCCCGGCGTCCAGATCGCGCGCAGCCGGCGGCCAGGGAGGCCGAGGAGCTCGCCGGGGACGATCTCCCGGTCGGGCAGGGCGGGGGAGAAGCCCGGCAGGGTGGTGCGGGAGGCCGCGTCGCGCAGCGGTGCCACGTGCTCCTCGGGGGCGCCGGCGGCGACCAGCTTGGCGGTCATGTATGCGAACCAGCGCCCCGGCCGGGTTTCGCGGGTGCGCCGCACGATCGCCGTGTCCGCGGCATGCATGGCGATCCAGGCGCCGGACGCCTCGCGCACCTTGCCGGAGAGGCCGTGGTGGTCGGGATGGTGGTGGGTGATGACGACGCCGTGCACCTCGCCCGCCGCCGTACCGCAGGCCGCCAGCGCCTCGACGAGCGTGTCCCAGGAGGCGGGGTCGTCCCACCCCGTGTCGATCAGTACGGGCCCGCGGTCGGTGTCGACGACGTAGACCAGCGTATGGCCGAGCGGATTGTCCGGGATGGGGACCTTGATCGACCGGACGCCTCCGCCGTGGTCGTACACCTGCGTCGTGGGCTCCTGCGTCATGGGCTCCCCAATCACCGCGAACCGGCCACGCTCGGGCCACTATAACTAGAACGCGTTTCGATGGGAGCCCAAGTCACCTGTTCACGCGGTCAAGTCGTGTGCGGCCCGTGGACTCCTCCGAGGGGAACTGGTATCAGTGCCGTATCTGATGAACCGTCAGAGACAGGCGCTCCGGGAGGCAGTCGGCCATGACCGAGCTCGTGGAACACGGACAGCTGTTCATCGGCGGGGAGTTGACCGACCCCCTCGGCAAGGACGTCATCGAGGTGATCTCGCCGCACACGGAGGAGGTCATCGGGCGGGTGCCGCACGCCTCGCGGGAAGACGTCGACCGGGCCGTCGCCGTCGCGCGCCGCGCCTTCGACGAGGGGCCCTGGCCGCGGATGACCCTCGACGAACGGATCGAGGTCGTCACCCGCATCAAGGACGCGATCGCCGTACGGCACGAGGAGATCGCCCGCGTGATCTCCTCCGAGAACGGCTCCCCGTACTCCTGGAGCGTCCTCGCGCAGGCGCTCGGCGCGATGATGGTGTGGGACGCGGCGATCACGGTCGCCCGGAACTTCACGCACGAGGAGCAGCGCGACGGTGTGCTCGGGAAGATCCTGGTGCGGCGGGAGCCCGTCGGGGTCGTGGCGGCCGTAGTCCCCTGGAACGTCCCGCAGTTCGTGGCCGCCGCCAAGCTCGCACCCGCGCTGCTCACCGGCTGCACGGTGGTGCTCAAGCCGTCGCCCGAGTCGCCGCTGGACGCGTACATCCTGGCCGACATCACCCGCGAGGCGGGCCTGCCCGAGGGGGTGCTGTCGATCCTCCCCGCGGACCGCGAGGTCAGCGAGTACCTGGTCGGGCACCCCGGGATCGACAAGGTCGCCTTCACCGGTTCGGTGGCCGCGGGCAAGCGCGTGATGGAGGTGGCGTCCCGCAACCTCACCCGCGTCACCCTGGAGTTGGGCGGCAAGTCGGCGGCGGTCGTCCTGCCGGACGCGGACGTGGCGACCACCGTCGCGGGCGTGGTCCCGGCGGCCTGGATGAACAACGGCCAGGCCTGCGTGGCCCAGACCCGCATCCTCCTGCCGCGCTCGCGCTACGACGAGTTCGCCGAGGCCTTCGCGGCGGCGGCGAGCGCCCTGGTCGTCGGCGACCCGCTGGATGCGGCGACCCAGGTCGGCCCCCTCGTCGCCAGGCGCCAGCAGCAGCGCAACCTCGACTACATCCGCATCGGCCAGGAGGAGGGCGCCAAGATCCTCACCGGCGGCGGCCGCCCGCCGGGCCTGGACCGCGGCTGGTACGTCGAGCCGACCCTCTTCGGCGACGTCGACAACTCGATGCGGATAGCGAGGGAGGAGATCTTCGGCCCGGTGATCTGCCTGCTCCCGTACGGCGACGAGTCCGAGGCCCTGAAGATTGCGAACGACTCCGACTACGGGCTGAGCGGCAGCGTGTGGACGGCGGACGTCGGGCACGGCATCGAGGTGGCGCGACAGGTCCGCACCGGCACGTACTCGGTGAACACCTTCAGCCTCGACATGCTCGGCCCCTTCGGCGGCTACAAGAACTCGGGCCTGGGGCGGGAGTTCGGCCCCGAGGGCTACGGCGAGTACCTCGAACACAAGATGATCCATCTCCCGGCGGGCTGGGAGGGCTGAGCGACCATGGGCGACCGCTGGCACGTCGAGGTCGACCGCTCCGTCTGCATCGGCTCGGCCCAGTGCGTCCACCGGGCGACCGCCGCCTTCCGCCTCGACTCCGCCATGCAGTCGCATCCCGTCGAGCCGGAGACGGACGCCAACGAACGCATCCTGGAGGCTGCGGAGAACTGCCCGGTGGAGGCGATCGTGATCACGCTGTTGGGGAGTGGGGAACCGGTGTTCCCGCCGGAGGAGTAGCTCGCCTCACCATGGTGTCTGTTCGGGGTCGCGCCAGGTCCATTCGATCTGCTCGAACTCCTCCACGTAGGCCCCCTCGGGCAGCGCGGCCCGCAGGGGGCCCAGGTCCGAGGGGCGCAGGAGGCCGAAGGCGCGGGCGGGCAGAGCTGCCAGCAGCTTCGGGGCGTTCGCCTTCAGCCAGTCGTCGAGATCCAGTTCCGTGGCCAGGCGCAGGAGCGTGACGATGGCCGCGGGGTGGGTCGAGGCTGTTGTGGCCAGATCGAGGTTCTCCAGGACGCGATCGAGGTGGTGGGCGCCGGTCTGGCCGCGTAGCGAGCCCGACCACTTCCACGTCAGGGTGGAGTGGCTGATGTGGGTCAGCTCCTCAAGGTAGCCGACGGCGCTGCCACGCCTGATGAAGAACTTGCGGAGCGGGGCCAGGGCGTGAATGAGGTCGGGGCCTCCGCGATCCAGGGCCTCCCGCACGATGCGCAGGAGCAGCCGCTCCGTGTCCTGAGAGGTTGCCCGCTCGTCCGACAGCGCCCGGCACAGTTCGGTCAGCACGGACGCGAGTGCCTCGGCGGGCAACGTAGGGGCGTCATGGACCAGTTGGCGCAGCACAGAGTCCAGGTAGGGGGACACTTCGTCGCCGTCGAGCGATCGCATGGCCCCCAGGCACGTTCTGTACAGGCCCGGCAGCTCCCAGGGGTCGTAGACGTTTCTGGTCAGCAGGGCGAGGAGCGCGTGGACCGGGGACCGGGGGCCGGACAGGATCCGCGCAGCGTCAGGTAGCTGGAGCAGCATGGGGTAACCGAGGTGCAGCAGAAGGTCGGTGTCGAAGTCCCCGGCGAACGTGCTGCGCCTGATCAGACGTGTGATGCCCGTCGAGTCGAGTCGAAGCTGCATCCGCTCCGGCAGGGGATCCGGTGCCGTATCGGTGGTCGGCCAGCGGAGTTCATGATGGACGAGTGGCGTCCGGCGAGTACTGATCAGCAGATCCGGAAACAACGGCCCGCCGTCATCGAGGCGTCTCATACGGCGTTCGAGGCTGAGCGTCGAGCAGAACAGATCCCATGAGCTCCCGGACAACTGAGCCTGCCACCCCAATGCGTGCCGCCGCCAGCCGGTGACCGTCTCGTCCTCTGCCCCGATCAGGTCCGAGGCGTGCACCTCGCCCGCCGCGAGCACCATGACCAGCAGGAGATTGGCCTCGTACACCGCTTCCCGGTACCGCCGGGGAACCCGTAGCGGGCGGTACTTCGTGTGCGTACGGTCCTCCGGGTCCCACTTTGTCGCCCGGAACAGGCCGATGAGCGCTTGGACCAGGACCGTCGGCGGCCGGTCCGTCGGCCACGCCTCCAGCCGGTCCCGCAGGTTCTGCATCAACTGGGCCCGGTCGGTGAGCGGGGTGAAGGACAGCAGTGCGTACAACTCCCCGTCGTTCACGGGAGATTCGGCGTCCACGAGCCGCCGTAGCGCCTGGTCGACAAGCCTCGCGGCCAAGTGCTCGCCGAAGGTCGCGTGCATGAACTCGTAGCTGCGCAGCCGTTGTTCCGTCACGACGGCCTGTGCCTCGTGCACGAAGAAGAACCGTCCGAAGAGCAGGCCGGAATCGTCCGGTGCCGAGGTGTCGAGCGTTGCCAGGTCCAGGCCCGCCTTCTGACCGCTGATGGACTGGGCGCCGCGGTGGAACATGCCGAGGGCGATCACCGACAGGCGATGCAGTTCCCGTTCGACGGCCGCGTCTGTCTCCGCCGGAGGCAGCGGGCCGTCCTTCTCGACCTGGCGGCGGACGAACTCGGTGAGCAGCCGGTCGTACAGCTGCGTTCGGCTGATGTCCTCCTCGCGCAGCCGCTGGAGCCCGTTGCCGACCGCGTCGTAGAGAGCGAGCATCAGCAACAACAGGGGCTGGGCGGCCAGTTCATGGTGGGCGAAGACGTCTGCCATGGCCAGCGGGCGCAGGCCCAGCCGGGTCAGGTAGTCGGTGTTCGCGGTGTTCCAGATGGACAGCCAGCGCGCGATCTGCGGTTGTCCGAACGGCTCCAGACGCAGCACCTGACTGGTCTGCGGAATGACCGCGCGGTCCGCGACGACCGTGCGGCTCGTCACGATCACGATCAGGGGGCGGCCGAGCTCCGCCTCCCGTCGCTGGAAGCGTTCGACCTCCTGCAGATATCCCCACTGCCGTGCCGCGTCGAGCCGCTGGGCACCCGCCTGGAGCAGCTCGTCGAAGCCGTCCAGCAGCACCACCGGGATCACCCCGGGCTCCGCCTCCGACCAGTCCGGCCAGCTCGCCGACCGCCCCGTGGCCCGCTTCAGGGCGTGCTCCAGCTGCGTCTGCACATCGGCCTCTGCCGGCGTGTACCGCAGCTCGACCGGCAGCGGACGGAATTCGCCCGTCGGCAGCCGGGCCGCCAGGAGTCTGGTCAGCAGCGACTTGCCGGCACCGGGGTGGCCGAGCACGAGGAGAGGGGAGAGCAGGGCGGGCAGACCGAGCAGGTATGCAGCGAAGAAGTGCTCGACGGTGTCGTACGCGGGCTGCTGTGCCCACCACTTGTCGGAGGCGATGCCCCGCTCGAAGCCCTCCGGCCCTTGCGGGGTGGCCAGCCGAAAACGTGGGTTGACGTACCCCTGTGCCAGGCTGGGCAGCCGTGGGCCGGGCGAATCGAGCGAGGCGATGGGGTCGCGCAGCCGAGGACTTTCGGCCCGAAGGTGCATGTCCTGACCGGCGCATTCGGCCAGCAGCGCCTCCAGCCCGGCCAGTCCGGTCGCGTCCGGCCCGTCCGCGGTGGCCCGTACGACGGTGCCTCGCGGAGCGGAATTGAGGGCGAACTCAGGGCAGGACAAGGTCAGCCGGGTGACCGACTGGACGCAGTGGACGTAGCGCGCCCGCTGCTCGGAGTCGTTGCTGTCACTCGTGTCGTCGGTGTCCGTCCGGTCGGGTTCCGGCGGCTGGAGCGCCTCGCGCGTGAGAAGCCGTACGAAGTCCTCGGCGCCCAGCTGGGACAGATGTTCCGCGCACTGGGTCAGTGCCTCCGCCAGTGCCACCCTGGCGGCCCGGAGGAGCGCGCCACGCGCCAGGCCGTGCACGGCTCGTACCCGCTGCGGGAAGCCCTCCAGAAGGGCGTCCAGGACGTACGGCGGGCGGCTGTCCCCGTGCAGCGGCTCCAGCAGTCCGTCCGCCGTGTCCATCAGCTCCGTACGGCCGTCGGCCAGCAGGGAGACCGCCTTGTCCACCCCCATGTCGAGGCAGTCGGCCGCGTCGAGGACGGGTGAGGCGGCAGGGGCGGGAGGGGGAGGCGTGACGGAGAGCGGCGCAAGGGGACCGGCCGCGGGCGTCGTCCGCGTGCGTTCCACAGCGCGTTCCAACTCGGCGTGCCGCCCGCGCCACCACTCGACGTCCGGGCGCGGTCCCACCGACCGGGACCGCACCGTGTGCCGTTGTGCGCAGAGGCCGACGATCAACCGCACCTCATCCCAGTCCGGAGCGGTACGCCGTCTCCCGCCCAGCAGCTCCGAGACCGAGCTTGCGCCCCGGCCGAGCGCCTGCGCGATCTCCGCCTGCGCGACACCGCAGGCGCGCACCAGGCGGCGCAGTTCGGCACAGAAGTCCGCGACGGGACCCGCGGGCGGTGTGGCCAACTCCCAACCCCTTCGGCGCGGTTCGGCGGATACCTCCGAAGCGTAGGGCCTGACCTGCGTCTTCCGCTGGAAGTTCGGCGGGAGTCGGGATCGGGCCGCGCCCCGGTACGGGCGGGTGATCGTCGGGACGCAAGCCGTCCCGTAACCGTCGCACCCGGAGAAACACCATGACGTTCCCGTCGCTCCCCCTGCCGTTCCTCTGCACGGCCACGCTCGTCTTCGTAGCCGTCTACGGAGGTGTCGTCCTGCCCGCCGTGTGGTCCCGTCGCCCGGCCCGCCGTAACGCAGCCCTCAAGGTGCTCACGGAGCTCCTCGGCGCCTTCCGCCACCGAAGGCGATGACCACGGAGGTCCCCCGGTACCCGTCGGCCGGGGCGGGAGGCAGCGAAAAAAGTAAGCTTTGGGGGGTTCTGTATTCCTTCAGCCGTTCTATTCTCGTATTGGCCTACGGGACGAGTGAGGGAGTTCGACCGGAGTAGCCGACTTCGGCGAGACGCATCCGCATCCGCTGGGGCCGACGTCGACGGTCGGGCTGAGAGGCCGGAAGGCAGTGGTCAGGCCGGAAGGCGACCCCCAGAACCTGATCCGGGCAATGCCGGCGAAGGGAACCCGTCTCGTAGGTTCTTGACACCCCTCCCGGCGTTGCTCTTGGTGATCGGAGGGCACCTCAAGGTGACGAAGGGTTCGGGTCTCGCCAGACCCGCTCCATCTCCTCGAACTCGGTGGCGTACGCACCCTCCGGCAGCGCGGTCCGTAGATGGGCCAGGTCCGAGGGGCGCAGCAGACCAAAAGCCGTGCTGGGGAGCGCGCCGAGAAGCTGCGCCGCGTGCTCGCTCAGCCAGGTGTCGAGACCGAGTTCCGCAGCGAGGCGGAGCAGGTCGATGACGGCGGAGGGGTGGGTGACGGCGACTGCGGAGAGGTCGACTTCGCTGAGCAGACCGTCGAAGCTGCGGGCTGCGGCCTGACCGCGCCAAGTGGAAGAGGCCGACCATTGCCAGGTGCGGGTGGAGTCGCTCAGGTGGGTCATGAGCAGCAGGTGGTGCAGTGAGGTGTGGCGACTGTTCCCGGGGTCGGTGTCCCGGACGAACGCCCCCCGCAAGGAGTCGACCGGGTCGGCCAGTAGACGACTTCCGCGGGCCAGGGCGTGGCGGATGCAGTCCAGCAGCGGCTGCTCCATTGCCCGGGTGAGGGAGACCTCGCCGTCCAGGAACGCTTCGCCCAGCTTGGACAGCGCAGACGCAAGTACTTCGTCGGACATTGCGGGGGCGTCGTGGACCAGATGACGCAGCACCGCTTCGATATAGGGCCCGCGCTCCTGCCGCGCCAGCATCATTATGTGTTCGAGGCACTCGCGGTACAGGTCGGGCAGAACCGTGGGCGCGTACACATCGCGTGTCAGCAGGGCGACGAGTGACTGAGCGGCTGATTGGATTCGCCTGTTTGAGTCCACGCTGAACAGCGAGATGGTGCTCGGCAGCTGGAGCAGTACCGGGTAGCAGACATGAAGCAGCAGCTCGATGTCCTGATCGCCGACGAACGAGACGCGCCTGATCAGATCCGGAAGGCCCGTGTCGGAGAGCCGATCCTCCAGATTCCCCGCCAGAGGCTTGGGGGCCCGGGGCGGGGAATTTCGGAGCGACCAGTTGAGCTCATGATGGACGAGCGGTGTCCGGCGTGTACTGATGCGCAGATCGGTCCTCCGCTCGCCGGTGTCCGTCAGAGTGGCGTGCCAGCAGTGCTCCGCGACGAGAGCCGAGGTCAACGCGGTCCAGGATGCACTGGACAATTGCCCCTGCCAGCCCAAGGCATGACGTCGCCAGCCGTCGACCGCGTCGCTGTCGGGCTCGATGAGCTCCGAGGCGGACACCTCGTCCGCCATCAGGACGACGATCAGCACCAGGTTGGCCTCGTACACCGCGTTCCGGTACGTCCTCGTCAGCCGGATCGGGGTGTGCGGCACGGCCGTCCGGTGTTCGGGCTCCCACGCGGCCGCGCGGAACAGGTCGATGAGTGTGGGTACCAGGCCGGTGCGCGCCTGGTCCGGCCAGGCAGCGACCATGTCGTGCAGGTTCTGCAAGAGCTGCGCCCGGTCGGTCAGCGGGGCGAAAGACAGCAGCGCGTACAGTTCGCCGTCGTCGGGCGTGGTGCGCAAACCTGCGGCCACGATGTCGGCGATCCCCCGCAGTGTCTTCTCGATCAGCCGGGCGGCCAGGTGCTCGCCGAAGGTCGCATGCATGAACTCGTAGCTTCGTAGTCTCTCCTCTGAGACGACGGCCTGCGCCTCGTGCACGAAGAAGAAGCGCCCGAACAGCAGCCCCGAGCCCTTCTCCGTGTCGCCGGGTGCCGAAGCGCCCAGCGCCTGCAGATCCCTGTCGGCCTCCTCGCTGCCAATGGACTGAGCTCCGCGGTGGAACATCCCGAGGGCGATCACCGACAGGCTGTACAACTCCTGTTCGACCGCGACGGCCGCCTTGTCGGGGGGCAGCGGTCTGTCCTTGTCCACCTGGCGTCGGATGAACTCCTCGAGCATCCGGTCGTACAGCTGGGTCCGGCTGATTCCTTGGTCACACGATCGGTGCAGCTTGTTGTCGACCGCGTCGTACAGCGCCAGCATGAGCAACAGCAAGGGCTGCGACGCAAGTTCGAGGTGGGAGAGTATCCCTTCCAGGGCCAGCGGCTGCACGCGGTGTCGTTCGAAGTAACCCGCGTTGGTGGCGTTCCAGATGGCGAGCCACCGCTTCAGCTCTGGCTCCTCGAAGGGTTCCAGGCGCACCACGGGGCTGCTTCGGGGGATGTCCGCACGGTCGGCGACCACCGTGCGGCTCGTCACGATCACGATCAGCGGTCGACCCAGCCGCGCCTCACGCTGTTGGAAGGCCTCGATGCCCTGCAGATAGTTCCAATGTCCTGCGGAACCGAGCCTTTGTGCCCCGGCTTGCAGCAGTTCGTCGAACCCGTCCAGCAGGACCACAGGCACCGGCCCCGACTCCTGCGCCGACCAGTCCGGCCAATGGACTTGCCGGCCCTTCTCCTCTCTCAGCGCATGCTCCAACTGCGATTGCAGGTCCGCTTCCGCCGGGACATGCCGCAACTCCACTCGCAAAAGGCGGAACTCACGGGTCGGCAGCCGCGCGCTCAGCAGCTTTGTGAGCAGTGACTTCCCGGCACCCGGGTCACCAAGCACGACGAGAGGTGTGAGCAGGGCGGGGAGGCCAATGAAGTGGGCGGCGAGAAAACGCTCCATGCCGTCGTGCGACGGTTGTAGCTTCCACCACTTGTCCGCGGCCAATCCGTCGTGTGACGAGCCGTACCGGTCGGCCAGCCGGAAACGAGGGTTGATGTAGCCCTCCGCGAGGCTCGGGGCTTGAGGGCCGTGGGAGTCGAGTTCGGCAATCGGACGGCGCAGTTGTGATCGGTCGGTGACGGAGAACTCGTCGTCCCGTACAGCGAATTCCGACAGAAGATCCCCCAGGCCGGCCAATGCGGTTGCAGCCGGGCTGTCCAAGGTATCGCCCAGAGTCACGTTGGGCAGGTCTGTCACCAACGCGAACTCAGGGCATGACGCGGCTAGCGGGGTGGCCAGGCGGACGTAGTCGCGGATGACATGCGGTACTGCTTCGGCGGGGAAATAGTGGGGGAGGGTGCGCGCTGGGGAGGCGTAGGCCATGTGCATGCCGGCTGCCAGGCTTCGGATGCGACGAGTGGCTTCCTCGCGGCTCGGGGTGTCCTGCACGACTGCCGCCGCCACGAGCACCACCCGCGCGGCCTGAATCAGGGCAGCGCGTTCGACACCATGCGCTGCCCGTACACGCTCTGGGAAGTGCCTCAGCAGGTCATGCAGGATGCCGGGCTCGTTCTGCGTCCGCCCGCTCCGCCTCCCGCGAGGCGGACTCATCAGCGTGTCGACGGCGGCTACCAGCTCCATACGGCCAGTGGCCAGCATGCGAACCGCTTCCTCGACACTCATGCTGACGCTGTCTCCTGCACTGAGCTCCAGAGGGGGAGTGGTACGAGCGGACAGCCGTCGGGCCGGGCCCGGGGCTGTTTCGGCCCTTCGTTCCAACTCCGCGTGCCGACTCTTCCACCATCGGACGTCCAGGTTCACGGTCGGTGGCGGTGAGGCTGTTCCGTTCTGCTCCGCGCACAGCGTGACGATGAGCCGCACCGTTTCCCAGTCCGGCACCCTCTGACGCCGCCCGTTCAGCAGCTCCGAGACTGAGCTGGTGCTCTTCAGGCCGAGCGCTTCGGCGATCTTTCCCTGTGGCACACGGCACTTGCCCACAATGCGATTCAGCTCGGTGCAGAAGTCCGCGATGGGACCCGTCGGTGGTGTGGCCAACTCCCAACCCCTTCGGTGCAGTTCGGCGAGCCATTCCGAAGCGTACGGCCTGACCTGCGGGGTTTGCCCCGGGTTCGGCGGGAGTCAAGGTTGTGCCTGGGTGAACCGGCCCGGGGCGACTCTCGTTCGGCACACGGCCGACCATCGTCCTGGAGCAAGCCCCCGGCGTTCCCGTTTTCCGACTGCCTGTACCACCAGCGGTGGCTGTCTTCGCCGCGCTCCATGCGGGCGTCGCCCTTCCGGCCGTCTGGTCCCGCAAGCCGGCCCGACGGCAGGCAGCGCTCAGGGTGCTGACCGGCTGCCGGCGCGCTGCGTCGTTGGAGTGGGTGTCAGCGGGAGCGCCCCTCCGGATCCGTGAGGTCGATCAGCCGGCACACCGTCTCGATGTCGATCTTGACCTGGGCGATGGAGGCGCGGCCCGAGAGCCAGGTGATCAGGGCCGAGTGCCAGGTGTGCTCGATGACACGGACGGCCGAGAGCTGCTCGGCGGTCGGGTTCTCCAGGCCCATCGCGTCCAGGATGATCACGGTGGTCTGACGGGAGACCTGGTCCACCTCGGGCGAGACGCTGCGGTCGGCGAAGGTCAGCGCGCGCACCATCGCGTCCGCCAGATGCGGCTCGCGCTGCAGCGCGCGGAAGGCCCGCATCAGGGTCTCGGCGACCCGCTCGGCCGCCGTCTCCCCCTGCGGCGGCTTCTTCCGCAGCGTGCCGTGCATGTGCTCCAGCTGGTCCTGCATGGTGGCGACCAGCAGATGGATCTTGGACGGGAAGTAGCGGTAGAGGGTGCCCAGCGCCACCTGCGAGGACTCCGCGACCTCGCGCATCTGCACCGCGTCGAAACCACCCCGGCTGGCCAGCTGCGCGCTCGCGTGCAGGATGCGCCGACGACGCGCCTCCTGCCGCTCCGTGAGGGGCGGGGAGGCCGGCTGCGAGGTACGTGCTTCCACCTTGGCCACCTTCGCTTGCGCAGGCATGGATCCCGTCCGTGACAGTCGGTGAGGGCTGGTGATCGCACCGAGTTTGGCAGGGCCTTTGCCGTGGCGCGAATCACCTGATCCACTGCTCACCGCGCCCCTACCTGCCGGTAGATTCAGAGCCTCCTGGACGATCAAGTCTGAAACTTGTTCTAGATTAGCGTCCCGGCGTAATCTCGCGGGACAGTGCACGCAGAAGGGGGCCCAGAGTGACCGCTGAGGCCAGTCAGGCGGGTCCCCAGGAGGACCTCGCCGCCGACGGCGAGCGACCGCTCCACATCGCGCTCCTCACCTATAAAGGGAACCCGTTCTGCGGCGGCCAGGGCGTCTACGTCCGCCACCTCTCCCGCGAGCTGGCCCGTCTCGGCCACCGCGTCGAGGTCATCGGCTCCCAGCCGTACCCCGTCCTCGACGAGGGCGCGGACCACGCGGGCCGCCTGAGCCTCACCGAGCTGCCGAGCCTCGACCTCTACCGCTCGCCGGACCCCTTCCGCACCCCGGGGCGCGACGAGTACCGCGACTGGATCGACGCGCTGGAGGTCGCCACCATGTGGACCGGCGGCTTCCCGGAGCCGCTGACGTTCTCGCTGCGCGCCCGCCGCCATCTCCGCGCCCGGCGCGGCGAGTTCGACGTCGTGCACGACAACCAGACGCTCGGCTACGGGCTGTTGGGCGATGTGGGCGCGCCTCTGGTCACCACCATCCACCACCCCATCACCGTAGACCGGCAGTTGGAACTGGACGCCGCCGAGAACTGGCAGCAGCGGTGGGGCAAACGGCGCTGGTACGCCTTCACCCGCATGCAGAAGCGCGTCGCCCGCCGCCTGCCCTCCGTCCTCACCGTCTCCGGCACCTCGCGCGCCGAGATCATCGACCACCTCGGCGTACGCGACGACCGTATCCACGTCGTCCACATCGGCGCCGACACCGACCTCTTCTCGCCCGACCCGTCCGTCCCCGTGGTGCCCGGCCGGATCGTGACGACGTCCAGCGCGGACGTCCCCCTCAAGGGCCTGGTGTTCCTCGTCGAAGCACTGGCGAAGGTCCGCACCGAGCACCCCGACGCCCACCTGGTCGTCGTCGGCAAGCGGCCCGCCGAGGGGCCCGTCGCCCAGGCCATGGAGCGCTACGGCCTCGAAGGCGCCGTCGAGTTCGTGAAGGGCATCTCGGACGCCGAACTGGTCGACCTGGTCCGCTCGGCGGAGGTCGCCTGCGTGCCCTCCCTGTACGAGGGCTTCTCCCTCCCGGCGGCCGAGGCGATGGCCACGGGCACGCCGCTCGTCGCGACCACCGGCGGTGCGATTCCGGAGGTCGCCGGGCGGGACGGGGAGACGTGCCTCGCCGTGCCGCCGGGTGATTCGGGGGCGTTGGCGGCAGGGCTGAACCGTCTCCTGTCCGACCCGCAACTGAGGGCGCGGCTCGGTCGCGCCGGGCGTGAGCGGGTGCTGCGGCACTTCACATGGGCGCGCGCCGCCGAGGGCACGGTGGCCCGGTACCGAGAGGCGATCGGCGGGTCCGCCGCCAAGAATCCCGGCCGCTTCGCGGCCTCAGAGGCTGTCTACTCCGAAAGCAGGGCCACGTGCTGACCGTCGACTTCTCCCGGTTCCCGCTCGCCCCGGGCGACCGCGTCCTGGACCTCGGCTGCGGGGCCGGCCGGCACGCGTTCGAGTGCTACCGGCGCGGCGCCCAGGTCGTGGCGCTGGACCAGAACGGCGAGGAGATCCGCGAGGTCGCGAAGTGGTTCGCCGCGATGAAGGAGGCCGGTGAGGCCCCGGCGGGCGCCACCGCGACGGCGATGGAGGGCGACGCCCTGGCGCTGCCCTTCCCCGACGAGTCCTTCGACGTCGTCATCATCTCCGAGGTCATGGAGCACATCCCGGACGACAAGGGCGTGCTCGCCGAGATGGTCCGGGTGCTCAGGCCCGGCGGCCGGATCGCCATCACCGTCCCGCGCTACGGCCCCGAGAAGGTCTGCTGGGCGCTCTCCGACGCCTACCACGAGGTCGAGGGCGGCCACATCCGCATCTACAAGGCCGACGAACTGCTCGCCAAGATCCGCGAGGCGGGCCTGAAGCCGTACGGCACGCACCACGCCCACGCGCTGCACTCGCCGTACTGGTGGCTGAAGTGCGCGTTCGGCGTCGACAACGACAAGGCACTGCCGGTGAAGGCGTACCACAAGCTCCTGGTCTGGGACATCATGAAGAAGCCCCTGGCCACCCGGGTCGCCGAACAGGCCCTCAACCCCCTGATCGGCAAGAGCTTCGTGGCCTACGCGACCAAGCCCCACCTGCCGAAGCTCAACGAGGCCGGGACGGACGCCAAGTGACGACCCCCCGGACAGAACACCTCGTCCTGCCCGGGGTCCTCACCGCCGAGCAGGCTGCCGCGACCGTCCGAGGCATCCTCGCCGTACAGCGGGAGGACGGGGCGATCCCGTGGTTCCGGGGACACCACCTGGACCCCTGGGACCACACCGAGGCCGCGATGGCCCTGGACGCGGCGGGCGAGCACGAGGCCGCCGAGCGGGCGTACGAGTGGCTCGCACGGCACCAGAACACAGACGGCTCCTGGTACGCGGCCTACGCCGACGGGGACGCCGAGGACATCACCGACCGCGGACGCGAGACGAACTTCGTCGCGTACATCGCGGTGGGCGTGTGGCACCACTACCTCTCCACAGGCGACGACACGTTCCTGGACCGCATGTGGCCGTCCGTCTACGCGGCCATCGAGTACGTGCTGCGGCTGCAGCAGCCGGGCGGCCAGATCGGCTGGAAGGGCGAGGACGACGGGACGTCCACCACGGACGCACTGCTGACCGGCTCCTCCTCCGTCCACCACGCCCTGCGCTGCGCACTCGCCGTCGCCGAACAGCGTGAAGAGCCGCAGCCGGACTGGGAGCTGGCGGTCGGAGCCCTCCGCCATGCGATCCGACGCCACCCGGAGCGGTTCCTCGACAAGGACCGCTACTCGATGGACTGGTACTACCCGATCCTGGGCGGCGCGCTCACCGACGCGGAGGCCAAGTCCCGTATCGAGGAGAGCTGGGACCGCTTCGTCGTCCCCGGCCTCGGCGTGCGCTGCGTCGTCCCCAACCCGTGGGTCACCGGCGGCGAATCGGCCGAACTCGCCCTCACCCTCTGGGCGATGGGCGAGTCCGACCGCGCGCTGGACATCCTTCAGTCGATCCAGCACCTGCGGGATCCGGAGACCGGCCTGTACTGGACGGGCTACGTCTTCGAGGACGAGGCGATCTGGCCCCAGGAACTGACCACCTGGACGGCGGGCTCCCTGCTCCTGGCGGTCGCCGCCCTCGGCGGCCACGAGGCGACCTGCACGGTGTTCGGCGGCGAGCAGCTGCCCAGGGGGCTGGACCCGGACTGCTGCGCCTGACTTCCGGGCGCGGCCGGACGGGTGGTCAGTGCCGGGTCATCCGTCCGGCGATCGCGTGGCCGACGAACAGGTAGACCACCGCTGCCAGGCCGTAACCTGCGATCACGCGGGCCCAGGCCTTGTCGAAGGTGAACAGGTCACGCGACCAGCCGGCCAGCCAGTTGGCCGCGTTGTGGACGAACTGCACCAGGTCGTTGGCACGGTTGGCGTCCAACAGGTACATCAGGATCCACAGGCCCAGGATGAGGGCCATGATGTCGGCGACGATCGCTATGACCGCGCCGGCCCGATTGCCGCTGCTATATCGAGACATACTTTCCGGATTGCCGCCGAATCCTGTATGAAACCCGAACGGGTTTGACCGGTGGCTACGAGTTGAGCTCCGCCAGCACCCGAAGCGACGCCCGGTCCGGGGAGAGGGCCAGCAGATCCGTCACCGGTCCCTTCCGCCACATCTCCAGCCGCTCGGCGATCCGTTCACGCGGCCCGACCAGCGAGATCTCGTCCGCGAAGGCATCGGGAACGGCAAGGACGGCTTCCTCGCGCCGCCCGGTCAGGAACAGCTCCTGGATCCGGCGGGCCTCTTCCTCGTACCCCATGCGCGCCATGAGATCGGCGTGGAAGTTACGGGCCGCATGCCCCATGCCGCCGATGTAGAAGCCGAGCATGGTCTTCACGGGCAGCAGGCCTTCGCGTACGTCGTCGCAGACCCGGACCTGTGCCATGGGGGCGACGAGGAAGCCGTCGGGGGCATCGGTGAGGGAGGCCTCGTAGACCTCGGGACGGGTGGGCGACCAGTACAGGGGGAGCCAGCCGTCGGCGATACGGGTCGTCTGCGCGACGTTCTTCGGCCCTTCGGCACCGAGGAGGACGGGAAGGTCGGGACGCAAGGGGTGCGTGATGGACTTGAGGGCCTTGCCGATGCCGGTGCCGTCCGGGCCGCTGTACGGATGGGAGTGGAAGCGGCCGTCGAGAACGACCGGCCCCTCCCGCCTGAGCACCTGCCGCACGACGTCCACGTACTCCCGGGTCGCGGTCAGCGGCGACTTCGGGAACGGCCGCCCGTACCACCCCTCCACCACCTGCGGCCCCGACAGCCCCAGCCCGAGCATCATGCGGCCACCGGAGAGGTGGTCGAGGGTGAGGGCGTGCATGGCGGTGGTGGTCGGCGACCGGGCGGCCATCTGCGCAACGGCCGTACCGAGCTTGATCGTTGAGGTCTGCGCCGCGATCCAGGTCAGCGGGGTGAAGACGTCGGATCCCCAGGACTCGGCCGTCCACACGGAGTCGTACCCGAGCCGCTCGGCCTCCTGCGCGAGCGGTACGTGGTCGGGGGAGGGGCCGCGGCCCCAGTAACCGAGGGCGAGACCGAGTCGCATGGCGCCTCCATCAGGTATCTGACGGTCAGTCAGTTATGGGGCCGGGAGCTGCGACTGTACGACAACGACCCCCCGCCCGGAAGGGCGAGGGGCCGTTGGCTGCCCGTTCTTGGCGGGCGTCAGCCGCGCTGGATCCCGGAGGTGTCCTGCAGCACGCCGCGGCGGCCGTCCTGCGTCTGGGCGACCAGGGCCGGGCCGCGCTGCTCGACGGCCAGGTACCAGGTGCCCGGCGCGAGTTCGGCGATCGGCGTGGGCGAACCGTCCTCCGCGAACAGCGGCCGCGGCACCGGAACGGCGAACCAGAACGGCGAGAAGTCCCCGGCCGGCGGCTGCGGAGCCTGCGCCTGCTGCGGCTGGGCACCCCCGTAGGGCTGGCCGGGCTGCGGCTGTCCGCCGTAGGGCTGCTGCTGTCCGGCACCGGGGTAGCCATAGCCACCGGGGGGCTGGGCGCCGTAGGGCTGGGGGGCCTGGGGCTTGGGGGCCGGGATCAGGGCCGCCTGGAGTGCGGGGACGAGGGGAGTGGCGACGGCGGCGCCCGCCAGGACCAGGGCGGCGATGAAGCCGAGGACGAGGCCGGCGGCGGGGCTGGTGTTCTTGCCGCTGTCGACCAGGTACCAGAACAGGGTCCAGGCCGAGAGGACGCTGAACGCCACGCCCGCCACTCCGAGGTCGAGCCCGGCGACCTTGCGCGGCTGCGGAAGGCAGCGGTTGACGACGATCAGTGCGGCGCCGATGACCCCGCCCATGAACACGCCGAGACCCGTGCCGAGTGTGTCCCACGCGTTCACGTCGATGTCGAACCCGGACACGCTGTAGAGGTTGAGGAACGACGCGATGAAGAGCAACACCGCTGCTCCGATCACCACGCCGTCGCCTCGTGTGAGGGAGCGGATATTCACTTCAGGTCCTTCGTAAGTCGTCTCGTCGTCGGTAGACACTATCGTCCGTCCGAGCAAGGCGTCCGCCGGGATCGGCCCGCTGATCACGAACCGTGCAGGAAACTCACGATTCCATCAGAAATTCCTTGCGCGGCCTTCTGTCGCCAGGCCCCGCTGGTGAGCAGTGCCGCGTCCTTGCTATCGCGCATGTTCCCGCATTCGATGAACACCTTGGGAACCGTTGACAGATTGAGACCGCCCAGGTCCTTACGCGTGACGAGGCCGGTGCCGTCGCCGATGTAGTTGGAGGGCGGTTCACCCGTGACGCGGACGAAGTTGCCCGCGATGCGCTCGCCGAGGGCGGCGGAGGAGGCGACGATGGGGCGGGTGTCGGCGGCGCCCGCGTGGACGGAGCCGGGAAGGATGACGTGGAAGCCGCGGTTGCCGGCCGCGGAGCCGTCCGCGTGGATGGAGATCGCGGCGTCGGCGTGGGCCTTGTTGCCGATCTGCGCCCGCCGGTCCACGCAGGGGCCCCAGACGGGGGAGTTGCCGTCGTGGGTCAGCTTCACCGTGGCGCCCTGCTTCTCCAGCAGGGCCTTCAGGCGATGGGACACGTCCAGGGTGAACTGGGCTTCCGTGTAGCCCGAGTTGGTGGACGTACCCGTCGTGTCGCACTCCTTCTTGTTCGTGCCGATGTCCACCTTGCGGGCGATCTCGGTGGCGTGCTGGAAGTTGCCGGGGTTGTGGCCCGGGTCGATGACGACGACCTTGCCCTTGAGGGGGCCGGAGGCGGCGGGAGCCGACGAGGTGGGGGAGGCGAGGGTGGGCGCCGTGCTGCCCGGATTCCTGTCGTCGCCGGCGGGGGAGGAGGCGGCCGCGCCGGACGTCGCCACCGCGGAACTCCGTACGGTGGCGTGGGCCACCCCGCCGCCGTCGTCCCCGCTCCCGCCCACGACCGCGTACACGAGCCACCCGAGCAACGCGCCCGGCACGAGCGCGGCGACCGCCACGGTCAGGGGGCTGCGCCGGGGGCGGCGGGGCTGGGGAGGATCGAAGTCCGGGCCTACGTACGACACGTCTGCGACTCTAACCGGGCCCTCAGATCCCCGCTCCCGTTCGCCGCAGGACGCGCAGCGAGTCGGTCACCGAGACCTCCGTGAACGCGCCGGACTCCAGTGCCCGCAGGTAGACGCGGTACGGCGCCTGGCCGGTGAACTCGTCCTTCGGGTCCGGGAAGACGTCGTGGATGAGGAGCAGGCCGCCTTCGGCCACATGGGGGGCCCAGCCCTCGTAGTCGGCGGTGGCGTGCTCGTCGGTGTGGCCGCCGTCGATGAAGACCAGACCGAGGGGAGTCCGCCAGAACTTCGCGATCTGCGGGGAGCGGCCGACCAGTGCCACCACATGCTCCTCCAGACCGGCCTTGTGGAGCGTGCGGCGGAACGTCGGCAGCGTGTCCATCAGGCCGATCTCCGGGTCCACCGTCTCCGGATCGTGGTAGTCCCAGCCCGGCTGCTGCTCCTCGCTGCCGCGATGGTGGTCGAGGGTCAGCGCGGTGACCCCGGTCTCGCGGGCGGCATCGGCGAGCAGGATCGCGGAGCGGCCACAGTACGTACCGACCTCCAGCAACGGCAGCCCCAGCGCCCCCGCCTCGACAGCGGCCGCGTAGAGCGCCAGCCCCTCATCGACGGGCATGAACCCCTTCGCCGCTTCGAACGCGGCCAGGATCTCGGGCTTGGGGGCGGCCGCGGGCATGCGGGTCCTTTCGGTCGTACGTGTCCAGGCGCCAATGTTGCCGCACCCCCCGTCACTTCCGTGGCAGGGGGGTGCAGCAAGGGCTCTTAAGGGGCGCGGGGAACTGCGCGACCAGCCACGACACATCCGCAGACGCAAGGTGACATGTCGAGGCAACCCGTTAGGCGCTACGCGCTCACCGTCTCTTCCGGCAGCGACAGATCCAGATCCACCGCCCGCTCCTCACCCCCGTGCGTCGCAGACGAAGCCAGCGGCCCATGCCCCACAGCCCGTGCGGCCAGCACATACGCCCCCTCGGCCGGCACGGCCAGCACATAGCTCCCGTCCTCGTCGGACAGCGTCGCGCCCGCCTGGCGGCCACGCCGATCGATCAGCGTGACCTTGGCACGGGCCACCGGAGAGCCGTCCGCGCCGAGCACCCGGCCACGGAACCCACGCAGCACTTCCTCCGCGCGCTCCACGACGGCGTCGTCCTCCTCGCTGCTCGCAAGCAGCTGCGGCGCCCGGTTCGGCTTCGGAAGGAAGAGGGCCATCAGCAGGCCCACGGCGACCGCGCCGGTCGCGATCAGGAAGGAGACGCGGAAGCCGTGCATGGTCGGGATCTCGACACCGCCGACGTTGTTCGCCGTGTTGGCCAGCACCATGCCGATGACGGCGCTCGACACGGACGTACCGATGGAGCGCATCAGGGTGTTGAGCCCGTTCGCCGCGCCTGTCTCGGAGGCCGGGACCGCGCCTACGATCAGTGCGGGGAGGGACGAGTACGCGAGGCCGATGCCCGCGC
Organism: Streptomyces sp. NPDC001157; assembly: GCF_053598255.1. Lineage (NCBI taxonomy): Bacteria > Bacillati > Actinomycetota > Actinomycetes > Kitasatosporales > Streptomycetaceae > Streptomyces > Streptomyces sp. NPDC001157. The sequence goes on along the minus strand of NZ_JBSFJW010000003.1, from coordinate 57,789 downwards.
CCAGCACCACCGCGATGACCAGGCTCTGCCAGGCCGCACTCATGAGGCCCAGCCCCGCGCCGTAGCCGATCGCGATGATCAGCATGCCGAGGATCAGGGTGAACTTCGGGCCGTACTTCGCCGACAGACGGGCGTAGACCGGCGCCGTGAACATCATCGTCAGGCCCAGCGGGGCCACCAGCAGGCCCGCGACGACCATCGACTGGCCGAGGCCGTAGCCGGTCGCCTTCGGGAGCTGGAGCAGCTGGGGAAGGACGAGGGAGACGACGTAGAAGGAGACACCGACCATGATCGAGGCCAGGTTGGTGAACAGCACGGCAGGGCGGGCCGTCGTCCGCAGGTCCACCAGCGGGGCGCTCGTACGGAGTTCGAGAACGCCCCAAAGCACGAGTACGACGGCCGACGCACCGAACAGGCCGAGCGTCGTGCCCGAGGTCCAGCCCCAGTCGCTGCCCTTGGTGATGGGGAGGAGGAAGAGGACCAGGCCGGCGGAGAGGCCGAGTGCGCCGAGCAGGTCGAAGGAGCCCTCGGCGCGCATCGGGGACTCCGGTACGACCAGGAGGGTGAGGAGGATCGAGAGGGCGCCGAGGCCCGCGGCGCCGTAGAAGAGGGCGTGCCAGTCGGCGTGCTGGGCGACCAGGGCCGCGAGGGGCAGTGCGAGGCCGCCGCCGACGCCGATGGAGGAGCTCATCAGGGCCATGGCCGAGCCGAGCTTCTCGCGGGGCAGCATGTCGCGCATCAGGCCGATGCCGAGCGGGATGGCGCCCATGGCGAAGCCCTGGAGCGTACGGCCGGCGATCATCGTGAGCAGTTCGCTGGTGAGGGCGCTGACCAGGGCGCCGACCACCATCACGGCGAGGCTGAGGATCAGCATCCGCCGCTTGCCGTAGAGGTCGCCGAGGCGGCCCATGATCGGGGTGGCGACGGCTCCCGAGAGAAGCGTCGAGGTCAGGACCCAGGTGGCGTTGCTGGGTGCGGTGTCCAGCAGCTGCGGCAGGTCCTTGATGACCGGGACGAGCAGGGTCTGCATCACCGCGACAACGATGCCCGCGAAGGCGAGCACCGGGACCACGGCCCCGCTCGCCCGCCGGGCGGGCTGTTCGGTCGTCGTGTGCGTCATTGAGTGAGGCCTCCAGGCCGGTACGAGATGAAGAGCTGTGCGAGATAAGTGGTGGGTAAACCTCGTATGCACAGGCAACTATTCCGTTGCTTCAGGTCTCTAATGAATTCTTGACCCGGTCATGGGAATCTGATCAGTCGTCAGGCCTGGCGGGTTGGTGGAGCGTGTTCTAGTCTCGCGCGCCATGAAGGCATACCGCGCAAGGCATACCGCGCCATGAAGGCTTACGTCGTCGGGGTGGGTATGACCCGGTTCGAGAGGCCGGAGACCCGTGACTGGCAGTACTGGGACATGGTGCGGGAGGCAGGCGCCGCCGCCCTGGCCGACGCCGGGATCTCGTACGGCGATGTGGAACAGGTTCCCGTCGGGTACTGCTTCCAGCCCTCCACCGCCGGGCAGCGCGCCGCGTATGAGCTGGGTCTCACCGGCGTGCCCGTCTACAACGTCAACAACAACTGCGCGACCGGCTCGACCGCGCTGATGCTGGCCCGGCAGCTCGTCGAGGGCGGGGCGGCCGACTGCGTACTGGCGCTGGGCTTCGAGAAGATGAAGAAGGGGGCGCTGGGCGGGGGTGCCGACAGCGGGGACTTCTCCACCTCACCCGTGGCCCGGCACTACGGCATCATGGCCGCCCGCCACGGCTTCGAGATGACCCCGCCCACCGCCCAGATCTTCGGCGACGCGGCCCGTGAGCACATGGAGCGGTACGGCACGACCGAGGCGCAGCTCGCCGCCGTGGCCGCCAAGAACCACCGGCACTCGGCGCACAATCCGTACGCGCAGTTCCGGGACGTGTACGAGGTGGACGACATCCTGGCCGCGCGCACGGTCCACCGGCCGCTGACCAAGCTGCAGTGCTCGCCGACGTCCGACGGCGCGGCGGCCGCGCTCGTCGTCTCCGAACGGTTCGTGGAGCGGCGGGAGCTGGGTGCGAAGGCCGTCGAGATCGTCGCGCAGGCGATGACGACCGACACGGAGGAGTCCTTCGCGTCCGGGTCGTGCATCGACGTCGTGGGGCAGCCGATGTCCCGGGAGGCGGCGCGGCAGGTGTACGAGCGGTCCGGGCTCGGGATCGGTGACGTGGACGTCGTAGAGCTGCACGACTGCTTCTCCGTCAACGAGCTGTTGACGTACGAGGCGCTCGGGATGTGCGGGGAGGGGGAGTCCGGGAAGCTCGTCGAGTCGGGGGCGACGACGTACGGCGGGCGGTGGGTGGTGAACCCGTCCGGCGGGCTGATCTCCAAGGGGCATCCGCTGGGGGCGACCGGGATTGCCCAAGTGGCCGAGCTGGTGTGGCAGTTGAGGGGGGAGGCGGGAGAGCGGCAGGTGCCGGGGGCGCAGATCGGGCTCGCGCACAACATCGGGCTGGGCGGAGCGGCTGTGGTGACGCTCCTGCGGGCGGTGTAGGTCCTGCGGAGGAGGACCCCGTGGGGCGAAATCCCGATGCAAGGGGCGTAAGCCGGTTGAGAGCATGACAGACATGTTGGAAGCCGCTGACGTCACCCGAAGCTCGTCCCGCCGTACCGCCCCTCCCACCTGGCTGGTCGTGGCGCTCGCCTGCGCCGGGCAGTTCCTGGTGGTGCTCGATGTGTCGGTCGTCAATGTGGCGCTGCCGTCGATGCGGGCCGACCTGGGGCTGAGCCCGCAGGGGCTGCAGTGGGTGGTGAACGCGTACGCGATCGCCTTCGCCGGGTTCATGCTGCTCGGCGGGCGGGCCGGGGACTTGTACGGGCGCAAGCGGATGTTTCTGGTGGGGCTCGCCCTGTTCACGGCGGCCTCGCTGGGCGGCGGGCTGGCGCAGGAGGGCGGTCAGCTGCTGGTCGCGCGGGCCGTGCAGGGGCTGGGGGCTGCGGTGCTCGCGCCCTCGACGCTGACCATTCTCACGTCGGCCGTTCCGGAGGGGGCCGCGCGGGCGCGGGCGATCGCGACCTGGACCGCGGTCGGTGCCGGTGGTGGAGCCGCCGGCGGGCTGGTCGGCGGGGCGCTGGTGGACGGGCTGTCGTGGCGCTGGGTACTGCTGATCAACGTGCCGGTCGGCGCGCTGGTGCTGGCCGGCTCGACACGATGGCTGGTGGAGAGCCGGAACGGGGACGGGCGGCGGCTCGATCTGCCGGGCGCGCTGCTGGTGACGGCGGGACTCGGGACGCTGGCGTACGGGATCTCGCAGACGGAGGCGGAGGGGTGGACGGCGGCGGCCACCATCGTGCCGCTGGCCGCCGGGCTTGCGCTGATCGCGCTGTTCCTGGTCGTGGAGGCGCGTACGGCGGCCCCGCTGATGCCGCTCGGGCTGTTCCGGGTGCGGGCCGTGTCGTCCGCGAACGCGGCGATGTTCGTCAACGGGTCCGCGATGTTCTGCATGTGGTTCTTCATGACGTTGTACGCGCAGAACGTGCTCGGCTACACGCCCTTCGAGGCCGGGCTGGCGCTGGTGCCGAGTTCCCTGGCGGTGCTGCTCGGGTCCAAGTCGGCGCCCCGATTCATGCCGGTGTTCGGCGCGCGGAACGTGGCCGTGCTCGGGACTCTCCTGGCGGCGGTGGGCTTCGCCTGGCAGTCGATGATGACGCCCGAGGGCAACTATGTGACAGAGATCATGTTCCCGGGGATCCTGATGATGCTGGGGGCGGGGCTCACGGCGACCCCGCTCGCAGCGCTGGCGACGTCGGGGGCGGCTCCGGGGGAGGCCGGGCTGGTGTCCGGGCTGGTCAACACCTCGCGCACGATGGGCGGGTCGCTGGGGCTGGCGGTGATGTCGACGATCGCGGCGACGCGCACGGCGGGCAGCGGTGCTCCGGGGGCGCTCACGGAGGGGTACGCGCTGGTGTTCCGGACGGGCACCGGGGTGCTGCTCGCGGGGGCGGTGCTGATGCTGGTGTGGCTGCCGCGCAGAATTTCCGCGAAGCCGGCGAAGTAGTCGGGGGAGCGAGGCAACGGTTTGAGCTGCCCATGGACTCCTTTACACATCTAGGAGGTGCCCATGGGGGATCGCAAGGAAGCTCGGGACAAGGAGTTCCAGAGCTTTGTCACCGGCCGCTGGCCGCGGCTGCTGCGCACGGCTTTTCTCCTCACGGGGGAGCAGCACGCCGCGGAGGACCTGGTCCAGTCGACGCTCGAGCAGGTCTACGTGGCCTGGCGCCGGGTCGGCTCGGCGGACGACCCGGAGGCGTATGTACGGCGCGTGATGATCAACGCGCATGCGCGCAAACACCGCAGAAAACTGCGGGAGTTCCTGGCGCCGAAGGACGACTCGGGGCTGGTGCACGAGATCGCCGACACGGGTGACCGTATCGCGCAGGCAGAGGACCGGGGCGTGCTGCTGAAGGCGCTCGGCCAACTGCCCGTGCGGCAGCGGGAGGCGGTGGTCCTGCGGTACTGGGAGGACCTCACCGAGACCCAGACGGCGGAGGCGATGGGCTGCAGCGTCGGCTCGGTGAAGAGCAACGCGGCCAAGGGGATCGCGAAACTCCGCGCCATACCGGGACTGGCGGACATGGTGATCAGTGGGGGAGGGCGCAAGTGATGAGTGCGGACCGGGAGACGAACCACGACATGACGAACTCCGACATCGCCCTTCTGCTGGCCGAGGCCGCGGACCGGGTCGAGATCGGTATAGCCCCCACCCAGGCGGTGATCCGCGGTGGACGGCGGCGCAGGGCCCGGCGCTGGGCGGTGGCCACGGCGGCGGCACTGGCGATCGTCGGCTCGACGGGGACGCTGGCGCTCGCGGGGCTGCCGGGTCACGGGGACGGGCACCGGGGAGCGCAGGTGGCCACGCACCCGCCGACGAGCGTGGCGCCGCGGCTCGGAGAGTCGCAGAGAACGATGCTGGCGCAGGGGACCGAGGACGGCGAGGACTGGGCGGTCTCCGTCGACGTGTGGGGCGCACCGCGCAATGCGGCGGAGGCGCAGATCCAGCTGACCGCCATGACCGATGCCGGGGAGTTCCCCGGGGATGTCCGCAAGGCCTCCGACCTGATCGGAAAGAGCGCCTACTTCGTGCACAGGAGCTACGGGGACGAGCAGTCGCTGGTGATGTACAGCACACTCCCCGAAGGGAGCAGTCAGAAGGACACGGACCTGGAATCGGGCTCGACCCGCTTGCAGCCCGCCTCCGGGGGGCCCGTGCGCATGGTGATCGGCCGGGTTGCCAAGTCCGCCGAGGAGGTCACCTGCACCTGGCAGGACGGCACTCGCACCAAGCTCCACAGGCTTTCGGCAAACGCCGCGGCCGAGGGTCGGGAGCAGGGCATCCGGCCGGCCGCCGGCTCCCCGGACAACTGGTTCGTGTGCCTGGCGCCGAAGACCACGGGCTTCAAGTCGGTGTTCGTGACGAAGTTGGGGTGACTGTCAGAGCCACCCCTGCTGGCGGGCCTCCCGCATCGCCTCCATGCGGTTGCGGGTGCCCGTCTTGCCGATGGCGGACGAGAGGTAGTTGCGGACCGTCGACTCGGACAGGTGCAGCTTGGCGGCGATGTCGGCGACCGTCGCACCGTCCACGGACGCCTTGAGGACGTCGCACTCGCGGGCGGTGAGAGGGCTCGGCCCGGCGCTGAGCGCGGCGGCGGCGAGCGCGGGGTCGATCACCGTCTCGCCGGTCAGCACCCGGCGGATCGAGGCGGCCAACTCCTCGACGGGGCCGTCCTTCACCAGGAAGCCGGCCGCTCCGGCCTCCATCGCGCGGCGCAGATAGCCGGGCCGCCCGAAGGTGGTGAGGATCAGCACCCGGCAGTCCGGGACCTGATCGCGCAGCTCGGCCGCCGCGTCCAGGCCGCTCATGCCCGGCAGTTCGATGTCCAGCAGAGCCACATCGGGCCGGTGGGTCAGCGCGGCGTCCACGATCGCGTCGCCCGCCGCGACCTGGGCGACGACCTCCAGGTCCTCCTCCAGACCGAGCAGCAGGGCGAGCGCGCCCCGCATCATTCCCTGGTCCTCGGCGAGCAGGACCCGCACGTTCTTCGACGTCCGGTGATCCCGGGGCATCTCGTTCACGGTCCAAGAGTAGGGCCCGGACGGGACCGCGGCCCGATTAAAGGCCCGTCTAAAGAGTTGTCATTGTTCCGTCCCGCGAGTCTTGACGGCCCACCGGTTCGACCCAACAAGCGCGTCTGCATTGGAGGTTCGCTTTTGCAATTCCTGATGCCTGTATCCCCACCCGCAATTGCTCGGAATTCCGGTCGTAAAATGGTTCGGCATTTCGGTCGAATAATGTCCGGGATGCCGGACGTCGCGGCCTGGCGAGCGACTCTTGCGTCTCCTTCGTGACTTTCGGCGCCACTGCAACTACCAGTTGATGCGCCGACCCATGGACGGCACGCGCTGTTCTTGCGAGGAACCCCGGGGCTTCAGCCTGGGAGGAATCGCATCCTTGTGGTTGCGGCGCGGGAGCGCCGCGGTATCCCCCGTGCAACTCGGCTGGGAAGCGGTCGGGTGTCGTTTCCGGCGGGGCCGGTGCTGCGTCCATGTGGTGGTGGGTTCACTCGGTCGGGGTGATGCATGGTGAACGCATGGCGGGCGGTCGTACACACATGTAGATTCCTTGATCGTGAAGCTGGTGGTGCAGGTCAGGCTGTTGCCGACGCCGGAGCAGGCGGCGGCACTTGAGGCGACTCTGCGCGCCTGCAACAAGGCAGTCACCTGGGCCAGCAAAATCGCGTTCGAGAAGGATGCGAAGCGGAACTTCGCGCTGCGCGAGCACACCTATGGCGAGATCAAGGCTCGCTGGTGACTTGGCGCGCAGGCCGCCCAACACGTCGTGAAAAGGATCCGACGCCACCTTCTGCCCGACGACCGGAAAGAGCGGCACCGGGACCCCGTTCGCCTCGTACAACTACCCGGCCAAGTTCCTCCGCCACTACGACTTCAACGTCTACATAGCGAGCGACGGCGGCTCCAACACCTGGGACAGCTCCACCTCCTGGGTGGACGACGTGAGCTGGGTCGTCAGCTCGCCGTGGGCGCCGTAGCCGCCACCGGTGCGGACACGTCGTCGGCCTCCACCGGGAGTTCGGCGGTGACGGTGAAACCGCCTCGCGGCGAACGGCCGGCCCGCAAGGAGCCGCCGGCCGCCGCGAGGCGCTCGGTGAGTCCCTTCAGACCGGTGCCGCCGATGCCCGGCAGGGGCGGCGCGAGGGGCGTGGACGGCACGCCCTCCCCGTTGTCCGCGACCGTGAGGCTCACGCGCTCTGAGCTGCTGTGCACGGTGATCTCGCAGCGCGTGGCACCGGCGTGCCGCACGACGTTCGTGACCGCCTCCCGCACCACCCAGCCCAGCAGCGCCTCGGTCTGCGGGGCGAGGGGCGGGCCCGAGCGGTTCACCACCGGCTCGACGCCGGCGGCGGTCAGCGCCGAGCGGGCCCGGTCCAGTTCGGTGGCGAGGCTGCCCTCGCGGTAGCCGGTCACGGCCTCGCGGATCTCGGTGAGCGCCTGCCGGCCGACGGACTCGATGTCGCCGATCTGGGTGAGCGCGGCGTCCATGTTCCGCGGGGCCAGCCGCCGGGCCGCCTCCGACTTCACCACGATCACCGACAGGGTGTGCCCGAGCAGGTCGTGCAGGTCGCGGGAGAAGCGCAGGCGTTCCTTCTCGACCGCCTGGTGCGCCAGCTTCTCGCGGGCGGCCTGCAGTTCGCGTACCGCCTCGGAGAGGGACAGGATCGCGGCGGTGACCATCGTCGACAGGAAGGTGCCATAGGCGATGGTCACGGCGTCCGAGCCGTCGCGGTACACGGAGACGGCACCTGCGAACGCGGCGAGCAGGATCCCCGTCCTGCCCAGCCACGGTCCGCGCAGGACCGCGCCCGTGGCGAGGCCGAGCAGCGGGAAGAACATCAGCCAGTTGCCGCCGTAGCCGAGGGCCAGAGCCGTGGTGATCAGGGCCATCAGCAGCAGTGCGACCCGGGTGGACCGCTCCTCGCGCTTGCACCGGTCGAAGGAGCGGAACGTCACATAGATGTAGAGGGAGTTGAAGGCGAGCAGGCCGAGGCCGCCGATCCATGGGTTGGCGTTCTTGCCCTGGATGACGTTGGAGAACGCGCCCATCCCCATCAGCAGCCAGGGCAGCAGCCCGAAGCCGGTCGGCGGCGGGCCCGCGTGCTCGGGCCGCCTCCCGGTCCCGACGGCCTCCTTCTGTGCGGCCTTGAACTCCGCCATCCCCGCCTTCCACCGCGCCCGCGCCGCCCGCCAGTGGTCCACCTGGCAGGCGACCCCTCGTATCCAGGACATGTCTTCGCTCCCCCGTTCAGGCGGTCCGTCCGGACCGCCGGTACGACAGCACAGCGTACGAACCGAAGGCCAGCAGCCAGAGGGTCAGTACCGCGATCGCGGCGAGGGCCGGGGCGCGGCCCTCCGCCGCCGAGGTGCCGAGCTGGGCGAAGCGGTAGGTGGGTGTGTACGCCGACAGCGTGCGCAGCCAGTCCGGGAACAGGGTGACCGGGAACCACAGGCCGCCGAGCACCGCGAGGCCCATGCTGCACGCCATGTTCGTCACGCCGGTGGTCTGACCGGTCAGCCGGTAGCCGTTGCCCAGGCCCAGCAGGGTGAAGGGCACCGAGCCCAGCCACAGCAGCGCCGCGACCGCCGCCCACTGCCAGGCCTCCATCCGCACGCCGTTGACCAGGCCGCCCGCCGCGAGCACGGCCACGATCGCCGGCAGCACCGTCACCGAGCCGGTCAGCGTCCGGCCGACGACGACCTGGCGCGGGGTCATCGGGGTCACCCGCAGCTGCCGCAGCCAGCCGATCGCCCGGTCCTCGGCGACCCCGCCGCCGGTGTTGAGGGCGCAGCCGACGGCGCCGTAGCCCGCCATGCCGACCATCGCCCCTGTCTTCCAACTCCCGTCGTCCGCACCGAGGTTGGTGAACAGCAGATACATCAGCACCGGCATCGCGATCCCGCCGATCACAAAACCCGCGTCGCGCAGGGTCCGGCGCACTTCGAGCCGCAGATAGTCCAGCATCACGCCGCCTCCGTCACGCCTGCGGTGAGGGCCAGGAACGCGTCGTCGAGCGAGGCGGGCGCGACCTCCAGGCGGCGTATCGCACCCAGTTCCGCCAGTGCGACCACCGTCGCGTCCGGGTCGTCGGTGCGCAACCGCGCCCGCTCCCCGCGTACCTCCACCGACCGCACGCCGGGCAGCAGTTCCAGACCCTCCGTGCCCTGCTCCGCGAGGTCGAAGGCGACCAGGCTGCCGCCCACCGACCGCTTGAGCTGCTCGCCGGTGCCGTCCGCGACGATCCGGCCCTGGTCGATGACGAGGATGCGGTCGGCATGCGCGTCCGCCTCCTCCAGATGGTGGGTGGAGAACAGCACGGTGTGGCCGAGGCGGGCGTAGGACCGCATCGACGCCCAGAAGGCGTGCCGCGCCTCCACGTCCAGGGCGGCGGTCGGCTCGTCCAGGACGATCACCGAGGGGTTCCCGGCGAGCGCCACCGCGAACCGCACCCGCTGAGTCTGGCCGCCGGACAGCCGGTCCACCCGCCGCCCCGCCAGCTCGGTGATCCCGGCCAGCTCCAGGGCATGCGCGACGGGCATCGGGTCCGGGTAGCGGCCGGCCACGAAGGCCACCAGCTCCCGCACGGTGACCCGGGGCACCGCGCGCCCCTCCTGCAGCATCGCGCCGATCCGCCCGGCGCGCACCGACTGCTCCGGGGGAGCGCCGAAGACCCGTACCGTGCCCTCGTCGGGCTCGTTCAGGCCGAGCAGCAGCGAGATCGCCGTCGACTTCCCGGCGCCGTTGCGGCCGAGCAGGGCCACGGTCTCGCCCTGCGAGATCTCCAGGTCCACGCCCTGCAAGGCGCGCACGGCGCCGAAGGTCTTGACCGCCCCCGTGAAGGACACGGCGGGCGGCGCCCCGGTCGTCACCCCGGCCGTCCTGCCAGTCTTCATCCCCGTCGTCTTCGTCATGCCTATGACGCTACGGAGACCAGGTACCCGCCCGGCAGATGCGCTCGTACGGACTCCGGCAGGACAAATGTCACGGTCGGCCGAGCGCTCAGCTGACACAGTGTCAGGAGCCTTCACAAGTGCGGAGTGCTGGGCTATACAGAGGGCGCCGGACTGGAACGCGTTCTAGATCGGCACTCGTGACGACCTCGGTCGCGGCCGACGGTGCGGACGGCCGCGCCGAGGTCTTGAACCATCCGAGCCACCAGGAGCCGTATGCCCATCGACGCAGCGAAGGCCCTCGCCGCCGAACCCCGCTCCGGCGAGATCACCTGGGACCGCAAGGACGTCCAGCTCTACCACCTGGGCATCGGAGCAGGAATCCCCGCCACCGACCCCGACGAGCTGCGCTACACCCTGGAGTCCCGGCTGCACGTCCTGCCCAGCTTCGCCACCGTCGCGGGCAACGGCTCGCCCGGGGTGATCAGCGGCCTGTCCATGCCCGGGATCGACGTGGACCTGGCCCGTGTCCTGCACGGCGGCCAGTCCCTCACGCTGCACCGCCCGATCCCCGTCGAGGGCACCGCGACCGCCACCGGCCGTATCGCCGCCGTGTACGACAAGGGCAAGGCGGCCGTCCTCGTCATGCGCACCGAGGTGGCCGACGCCGACGGCCCGCTGTGGACCAACGACGCCCAGATCTTCGTACGAGGGGAAGGCGGTTGGGGCGGAGACCGCGGACCCTCGACCCGCCTGGAGTCGCCCACCGGGGAACCCGACCGCACCGTCGAGCGCCCGATCCGCGAGGACCAGGCCCTGCTCTACCGCCTCTCCGGCGACTGGAACCCCCTGCACGCCGACCCCGACTTCGCCAAGACCGCCGGGTTCGAACGGCCCATCCTGCACGGGCTGTGCACCTACGGCATGACGCTCAAGGCGGTCGTCGACACGCTGCTCGGCGGGGACGTGACGCGGGTGCGGTCGTACGCCACCCGGTTCGCGGGCGTCGTGTTCCCGGGGGAGACCCTGCGCATCCGGATGTGGCAGGCATCGGAGTCCGTCAGGGTCGCCGTGAGCGCCGTGGAGCGGGACGACGCGCCCGTCCTCGCCGACACGATCGTCGAACACTCTTGATCCAGCCGGAAGTTGAAGTAGGCAGTTGAGGGGAGCCGCACCATGCGCGCAGCCGTACTGCACGAGATCGGCCAGGACAAACTCGAGGTCTTCGAGGACGTCGAGGCGACGGGCTTCGGGCCCGGCAAGGTGAGGATCCGGGTGCGGGCCACCGGGCTGTGCCACTCGGACCTGTCCGCGATGAGCGGGGTGCTGCCGCAGCCGGCGCCGTTCGTGCCGGGGCATGAGGGCGCGGGCGAGATAGTCGAAGTCGGGGCGGACGTAAGCCACTTGAAGGCGGGCGACCGGGTCGTGGTCTGCTGGTTGCCGGCCTGCGGTGCCTGTCCGGCGTGCAAGCGCGGGCAGACCGAGCTGTGCCTGGCCGGGTTCATGAACGCGGGTACTCCCAACTTCAAGCGCCCCGGCGGTGACGTGTTCGGCTTCGCGGGCACCGGCACCTTCGCCGAGGAGGTCGTCGTCGATGCGGGCTGCGCGGTGCCGATACCGGGCGACGTGCCCTTCGACATCGCCGCACTGATCGGCTGTGGCGTCACGACCGGGCTCGGCGCCGCGCTCAACACGGCCGACGTGGAGGCCGGTTCGTCGGTCGCCGTCATCGGCTGCGGAGGCGTCGGGATCTCCGCGATCCAGGGGGCCCGGCTCAAGGGCGCCGCCGAGATCGTCGCCGTCGACCCGGTCGCCTCGCGCCGCGAGTCCGCCCTCAAGTTCGGCGCCACGAAGGCGGTCTCGCCGGACGAGCTGGCCGACGCCAAGCAGAACGTCACCGGCGGCGAGGGCTTCGACTACGTCTTCGAGGTCGTCGGCAAGTCGGCCACCGCCCGCACGGCGTACGAGAACACGCGGCGCGGCGGCACGCTCGTCGTCGTCGGCGCGGGCGCCCTGGACGACTTCCTGCAGCTCAACATGTTCGAGCTGTTCTTCGACGAGAAGCGGATCCTGCCGTCGATGTACGGCGGCGGCGACGTCCTGCGCTCCTACGAGCGGACCATCGCGCTGTGGCGGGCGGGCCGCGTCGACCTGGAGGGCCTGATCACGCACCGGGTGCCGCTGGCCGACATCAACGAGGCGCTGGACCAGATGCGGACGGGCACGGCACTGCGCACGTGCATCGAGATCTGACGGGGGTGCCTGTGTCGTTGCCACAGCAAGGGCCGCTGGAAGGGCTGTCCGCCGTCGTCACCGGGGCCGGTCGCGGCCTGGGACGGGCCGAGGCGCTCGAACTCGCCCGGCTCGGCGCCGCCGTCGTCGTCAACGACTTCGGTCAGCCGGGCCGGGACGGCTCGGGGGAGGCTTCGGCGGGCCCCGCCGAAGAGGTCGCCGCCGAGATCCGCGCGGCGGGCGGCAAGGCGCTCGCCCACACCGGGGACGTGGCCGACTTCCAACAGGCCCGGGAACTCGTGGAGTCGGCGGTCGGCGAGTTCGGCAAGCTGGACATCCTGGTCAACAACGCGGGCATCCTCCGCGACCGCATGGTCTTCTCCATGACCGAGGGCGAGTGGGACGCGGTGATCCGGGTCCACCTCAAGGGCCACTTCAACACCACCCACTTCGCGGCCGCGCACTGGCGCGAGCGCTCCAAGGCCGCGGGAGCGCCGGTCTACGGGCGGATCGTCAACACCTCCTCCGAGGCCTTTCTGGCGGGCTCGGCCGGACAGCCCAACTACGCGGCCGCGAAGGGCGGAATCGTCGGTCTGACCACCTCCACCGCCCTCGCCCTCGCCAAGTACGGCGTCACGGCCAACGCGATCTGCCCACGCGCCCGCACCCGGATGACCGAGGACGTCTTCGCGGGTTTCGAGCAGCCGGCCGAGGGCCTCGACCCGCTCGCCCCCGAGCATGTCGCCCCGCTCGTCGGCTACCTGGCCTCGCCCGCCGCGGCCCGCGTCAACGGCCAGCTGCTCGTCGTGCACGGCGGCATGGTGGCCGTCGTCGACCGGCCGCGGGTGCAGGCGAAGTTCGACAGCAAGCAGGACACCTTCACCTACGACGAGCTGGACGCCGTACTCACTCCGCACTACGCGGACCGGCCGCCGGGGGAGACGTTCGCGGCGGCGGAAGTGCTGGGACTCAAGCGGGGCGTAGACATCAAGCAGGCGTAGACATACGGAAGGGGCCCGCACACCGGTCAGGTGTGCGGGCCCCTTCCCTGCGTACCCTCAGGCAGCCGCTTCGCTGTCCTCGGCCGGCTTGCGGTGCCGGCCGTGAGGGGCCGTGTCACCGTCCTGGGCCGAACTCGGACCCCGGTGCCGGCCGTGACCGGCGTCTTCCCGGGACTCGGCGGACAGCGGCTGCATGGTGCTTGTGTCGCTCATCGGAAGGATTCACCCCGTCAACATGATCTTTCAAACAGCCGGGCGAGTTTAACCGGCCACCCTCCTCGCGACTCCAGACGGGCACGCCCATCGGCACTATTTCGTTACAAGACGTCCCAAGGGTGCTTGCTGCAACGGCACAGGGCGTGGTGCCACGGGCTCCGGAGGATCCGGCTGTACCGTCCCGCCCCGCACCGGATCCTCCGGGCCCGCGCCCCCCGCGCCCCCCGATCCCCCTGCATCCCCCGGTTCCCCCGTCTCCCCCGAGGGCGCCGCCACCCGCGCCACGCCGCACGGCACCTCGGCCGTGGCGTAGGGCAGTTGGAGCACCCCGTCCGTGGTCCAGACCCCCGCGCCCGCCAACCACCCGTACGGCGCGGCGAGATGGTGCACCTGCCGCCGGTCCGGCCGCCACAGGCCCACCCAGCTGCCGACGGGCCCGTCGATGCGCAGCGCCACCCCGCAGCTCTCCGGCAGCAGCACCTGCCCCGGCTGGATGGCGAACGGCGTGACGGCACAGTCGGGCAGGCGCAGGCACTCCGGGAAACGCACCGGCAGTGTGCTGCCCAGCACGCCCCAGCCCAGCCGCTCCTCGCCCGGTGAGGGCGCGTCGGAGCGGATCAGCAGCAGACCGCTGTCCGGGTCGGCGAGCAGCAGCCGGTCGTCGCTGGCCTCGGCGATCTGCAGCAGCGGCGAGGCCTCGCCGCCCCGCTCCAGGTCGACCACGATCGTCTTGGTCCGGCCGCCGGTCTCACGGTCGAGGGCCAGCAGCCGCCCCGTGCGGTCCAGCCACACCCCGCCCGAGCAGCGCCCCGGGATCTCCGCCATGTGCTCAGGCCCGAAGGCGCCGCCCGCCACCAGCCACACCGTGCTGGAGCGCCGGCCCACGGCGAGGGCGTACGCCTTCTCCCCGCCAGGCGCGGGCGGCAGCAGCCGCAGCCGGGCGCTCTCGTCCGGGCACTCCACCGCGCCGAGCAGCAGCTCGCCCGTGCCCGGTCCGGTCGGATACAGCAGCGAGAACAGGTGCCGCCCCTCCGCCCGACGGCGGATGAGGACCCGCCCGTCACCCATCGGCTGCACCTCGGTGCCGGGCTCCTCGGGCTGGTTGCCGGGCAGCGGCACGGCGTACGGCTCGGGGCCGTCCAGCGTCCAGCGCTCCGGGAACCAGGAGTCCCCGGCCGGCGCGAGCCGGGCGGCGTAGGCGCCGTCCACGGTGATGGTGCAGCCGGATTGCGGGGCGCCGTCCTCGGGAGCAGCCTCGGGCTCGATCGCACACGCCGTCATGGTCTGGTCACCTCCGGCGACGAAGCTAGTTTTCGCACGCACACACGTGGGACCACGAGGCTCCTGCTTCACACATAAGGGTGGCGGGGGAACGATTCGCCTGAGGGAACGGGGGCGGATGTGCTGAAGGGGGCCGGGGTGAGCCCCGGAGCGCCGGTCTCCTCCACCCGGCCACGGGCATTGGTGCAGGCCGACCACGGACATCGGTTCAGCGGCGCAGATCAGCCAGGTAGCCTTTTGTCCGTGCCCCGTCTGTCTGAAGTCATCGCCGCGCTGGAGAACCTGTGGCCCGCCGAGCGGGCCGAGTCCTGGGACGCGGTCGGCACCGTCGTGGGCGACCCCGACCAGGAGGTCGCCCGGGTCCTGTTCGCGGTCGACCCCGTGCAGGAGATCGTCGACGAGGCGGTGAAGCTGGGCGCCGATCTGCTGGTCACCCACCATCCGCTCTACCTTCGCGGTACGACGACGGTCGCGGCCACGCACTTCAAGGGCCGCGTGGTGCACACCCTGATCAAGAACGACATCGCGCTGCACGTCGCCCACACCAACGCGGACACGGCCGACCCCGGAGTCAGCGATGCGCTGGCCGGTGCGCTGGACCTGCGTGTCGTACGCCCCCTGGTGCCGGACCCGGCCGATCCGTCCGGCCGCCGCGGCCTCGGCCGCATCTGCGAGCTGGACCACCCGCTGCCGCTGCGCGAGTTCGCCGAGAAGGCCGCCGCCCGGCTGCCCGCCACCGCCCAGGGCATCCGCGTCGCCGGCGACCCGGAGGCGCTCGTCCGCACGGTCGCCGTCAGCGGCGGCTCCGGGGACAGCCTCTTCGACCAGGTGCGCGCGGCCGGTGTCGACGCCTTCCTCACCGCGGACCTGCGCCACCACCCGGCCTCCGAGGCTGTACTCCAAAGCCCCCTCGCGCTGCTCGACGCGGCGCACTGGGCCACCGAATGGCCCTGGTGCGAGCTGGCCGCCACCCAGCTCGACGAGATCTCCGACCGCCACGGATGGGACCTCAGGGTCCATGTCTCCAAGACGGTCACCGACCCCTGGACGGCCCACGCGGCCTCCCCCGATCCGACTGCAGGAGCCCCCAACTGAACGCCGCGCCCGCCGACCAGATCCGACTCCTCGACGTCCAGGCCCTCGACGTACGCCTGCAGCAGCTCGCGCACCGGCGCAGGTCCCTGCCCGAGCACGCCGAGATCGACTCGCTCACCAAGGACCTCACCCAGCTGCGCGACCTCCTGGTGGCCGCGCAGACCGAGGAGAGCGACACCGCCCGCGAGCAGACCAAGGCCGAGCAGGACGTGGACCAGGTGCGCCAGCGTGCCGCCCGCGACCAGAAGCGCCTGGACTCCGGTGCCGTGACCTCCCCCAAGGACCTGGAGAACCTCCAGCGCGAGATCGCCTCCCTGGCCAAGCGGCAGAGCGACCTCGAGGACGTCGTCCTGGAGGTCATGGAGCGCATCGAGTCCGTGCAGGAGCGGGTCGCCGAGCTCACCGAGCGCGTCTCCTCCGTCCAGTCGAAGATCGACGACGCGACCGCGCGCCGTGACGCCGCCTTCGAGGAGATCGACGGCGAGGTGGCGACGGTGACGAAGGAGCGCGAGGTCATCGCGGGCGCCATCCCCGCCGACCTGCTGAAGCTCTACGACAAGCTGCGCGAGCAGCAGGGCGGCATCGGCGCAGCCAAGCTGTACCAGCGCACCTGCCAGGGCTGCCGTCAGGAACTGGCGATCACCGACATCAACGAGATCCGCGCGGCCGCCCCCGACACGGTGGTGCGCTGCGAGAACTGCCGTCGCATCCTGGTGCGTACGGCCGAGTCCGGCCTCTAGGAGCCTTGACCGTGCGGGAGTTCATCGTCGAGGCCGACGGCGGTTCGCGGGGCAACCCGGGACCCGCGGGCTACGGATCAGTGGTGCTCGACGCGGCTACGGGGGAGACCCTGGTCGAGGCCGCGGAGTACATCGGCGTCGCGACCAACAACGTCGCCGAGTACCGGGGCCTGCTGGCGGGCCTGCGCGCCGCGCACGAACTGGACCCCTCCGCCAAGGTTCACGTCCGCATGGACTCCAAGCTGGTCGTCGAGCAGATGTCGGGCCGCTGGAAGATCAAGCACCCCGACATGAAGCCGCTGGCGACGGTGGCGGCCCGCGTCTTCCCGCCGGACCAGGTGACGTACGAGTGGATCCCGCGGGAGCAGAACAAGCACGCGGACCGGCTGGCGAACGAGGCGATGGACGCGGGGAAGCGGGGCGAGCAGTGGTCGCCGGCGGCCTCGACGGCGGAGCTGGAGGCGTCCGCCGCGAGGGCTGCGGTCGCTGAGCCTGCCCCCGCCGATGTCCAGAAGGCCGACGCCGATGTGCGGGCCGCCACGGCCGTAGCCACCCCCGGCTGGGCCCCCGCCGACCTGGGCGCGCCCGCGACCTTCGTCCTGCTGCGGCACGGTGAGACCCCGCTGACCCCGCAGAAGCGTTTCTCGGGCAGCGGCGGCACCAACCCCTCCCTGTCCGACGTCGGCCGCGAGCAGGCCGAGCGCGCCGGGGCCGCACTGGCCCGGCGCGGCACGATCCAGGCGATCGTCGCGTCGCCCCTGGCCCGTACCCGCGAGACGGCGGGTATCGTCGCCCGGCACCTCGGCCTGGAGGTGAGCATCGACGACGGACTCATCGAGACCGACTTCGGCGCCTGGGAGGGCCTCACCTTCGCCGAGGTCCGCGAGCGCTACCCCGACGACCTGAACGCCTGGCTCGCCGACCCGCACGCCCAGCCCTCGGGCGGCGGCGAGAGCTTCGCGGCGACCGCGACCCGTATCGAGGCCACCCGGGACAAGCTGGTGGCGGCGTACGCGGGCCGCACGGTCCTGTTGGTCTCCCACGTCACCCCGATCAAGACGTTCGTACGCCTGGCTCTGGGCGCCCCGCCCGAGTCCCTGTTCCGCATGGAACTGTCGGCGGCCGCACTCTCCGCGGTGGCCTACTACGCCGACGGCAACGCGAGCGTCCGGCTCTTCAACGACACGTCCCACCTGCGCTGAGTCCCGCTGCCTCGCGGGCCAGGCCTTCGATCCGCCCCCAGTCGCGGGCGGCGAAGGCATCCGCGGGGAGCATCCAAGTGCCGCCCACGCAGCCGACGTTGGGCAGCCCCAGATACTCGGGGGCGTTCGCCGCACCGATCCCGCCGGTCGGACAGAACCGCGCCTGCGGCAACGGCCCTGCCAGCGACCTCAGATAGGCCGTGCCGCCCGCCGCCTGCGCCGGGAAGAACTTCATCTCCCGCACCCCGCGCTCCAACAGCGCCACCACCTCCGAGGTGGTCGACACGCCCGGCAGGAACGGCACCCCGGACGCCTTCATGGCCTCCAGCAGTACGTCCGTCCAGCCCGGGCTGACGAGGAACCGCGCCCCGGCGGCCACCGACTCCTTCACCTGCTCGGGCGTGATCACGGTCCCGGCTCCGACCACCGCGTCCGGCACCGCTTCGGCGATCGCCCGGATCGCGTCCAGCGCGGCCGGCGTCCGCAACGTCACCTCGATGGCGGGCAGTCCCCCCGCCACCAGCGCCCGCGCCAGCGGAACCGCGTCGGCGGCGTCCTCGATGACGACGACGGGCACGACGGGAGCAAGGTCGAGGACCGATGAGGCAGCCATGCCGTCATCGTGCCCGGGGTCATGCGGCATGCGCAAAGCTCATTGCGCATGCTGCAACAGGGTGGTGGGGTGGGTCGGAGGATCGTGCGGGTCGGTCAGTGGACCTCGTCCACCAACACGTCGAGCATCCACGCCTTCCCGGCCCCCGTCGGCGGCTCCACCTCCACCACGTAACCGAGCTCGCGCAGCGCCTCCACCAGCTCCGCCGGACCCTTGGGTGCCGCGCCCGCCGTCAGCAGACTCCGTACGATCCGCCCCTTGGTCGCCTTGTTGAAGTGGCTGACGACTTTCCGGGTGGGCGCATGCAGCACCCGGACGCTCGCCGTGCGCCCGGCGACCTCGCCCCTCGGCTTCCACGCGGCCGCGTACGCGGAGGACCGCAGGTCCAGCACCAGCCCGTCCCCGGCGGCCTCGGGCATCACCTCGGCCATCGGCGCGCGCCAGTACGCACCCAGCGCCCCGATCCCCGGCAGCTTCACACCCATCGAGCAGCGATAGGAAGGGATGCGGTCGTTGACACGCACCGCACCCCACAACCCGGAGAACACCAGCAGGGAGCGCGCGGCCCGCCTCTTCGCGGCCGCATCCAGGGAGCCCAGGTCGAGGGCGTCGTACAGCACACCCGTGTAGATCTCCCCGGCGGGCCGCGCCCCGGCGGTCCGCAGCTCGGCGTTCTTCGCGACCTCGCCCCGCAGCCCCTCACTCAGCCCGAGCACCTCACGTGCCTTCTCCTCGTCCCCGGCACACAGCTCGACCAGTTCGCCGAGCACGGCCTCACGGGCGGGCGTGAGGCCCGGCAGCGACAGCGACTCCGTCTTCAGCGGGGCGCCACGGCCGGAGGACGCCTTGCCTTCGGAGGGAGGCAGCAGGACAAGCACGGGTGATCTCCTTCGGTTGAGCTCCGGGACAGCGTACGGTGCCCGATGCGCCTACCCTCGCTGTATGCCCCGCCGCCACATCCGAGTGACCGGCGCTCCCGAAGCCCCCCTCCGGGCCGCCCTCACCGCGCTCCGCACCGAACTCGGCGTCTCCGAGAGCTACCCGCCGGAGGCGCAGGCAGAGGCCGAGCGATCAGCGAAGACCCCGGCCCTGCCGTCGTACGACGCGACGGACATCCCCTTCTTCACCATCGACCCGCCCACCTCCACCGACTTCGACCAGGCGATGCACTTGTCCCGGCAGGGCACCGGCTACCGGGTGCGGTACGCCATCGCGGACGTCGCGGCCTTCGTCGCACCCGGATCAACGCTGGATGCGGAAACCCACCGACGCGTGACGACCCTCTACTTCCCGGACGAGCGGATCCCGCTGCACCCGGCGCTGCTGAGCGAGGGCGCCGCGAGTCTGCTGCCCGACCAGGCCCGCCCGGCCGCCCTCTGGACGATCGACCTCGACGCGGACGGCCACACGCTCGCCGTCGACGTCCGCCGCGCCCTCGTCCGCAGCAGGGCCAAGCTCGACTACGCCGCCGTACAGAAGCAGATCGACGACAAGACGGCCGAGGAGCCGCTGGCGCTGCTCAAGGAGATCGGGGAGGCGCGGGAGCGGCTGGAGGTGGAACGGGGCGGCATCTCGCTCAGCGTCCCCGAACAGGAGATCGTGGAACGCGACCACGCGTACGAACTCAGCTATCGCGCTCCACTCCCCGCCGACGGCTGGAACGCCCAGATCTCCCTGCTGACGGGGATGTCGGCGGCAGATCTCATGCTGTCGGCCGGCACCGGCATCCTGCGCACCCTCCCGGCCGCCCCGGACGGTGCCGTGGGCCGCCTCCGCCGCACCGCGCACGCCCTGCACATCGACTGGCCCCACCACGTCTCGTACGCCCAGCTCATCCGCTCCCTCGACCCACACCGCCCACACCACGCGGCCTTCCTCCAGGAGTGCACGACACTGCTGCGCGGCGCCGGCTACACCGTCTTCAAGGACGCCAGGATCCCGCCCATCACCACACATGCCGCCGTGGCGGCGCCGTACGCCCACTGCACGGCCCCGCTGCGGCGGTTGGCCGACCGGTACGCATCCGAGATCTGCCTGGCGACGGCGGCGGACGAGACCCCGCCCGACTGGGTACTGGCTGCCCTGGACGCGCTGCCGCAGGAAATGGCCGACGGCAGCCGCCGCGCAGGCACGGTGGAGCGGGAGTGCGTGGACATCGTGGAGGCGGCGCTGCTGGCGGGCCGGGTGGGGGAGGTGTTCGACGGCTGCGTGGTGGACGTGGAGGAGCACCACCCCACCATCGGCACCGTGCAGTTGGAGTCTCCGGCGATCATCGGGCGCATCGAGGGTGAACACCTGCCACTGGGGGAGCGGCTACGGGTGCGGCTCACCCAGGCGGATCCGGCGGCGGCGAAAGTGCGCTTCGCGCCTGCGTGAGGGCTTGTACGAGGCTGTCGGCGTCGGTGGCGTGGAAGCGGACGAGGTGGATGTGTCGCCGACGGCCGAGGAAGGTGAAGTGGGCGACAGGTTGGTTGAGTTGGAGAGTGACGGTCGTCTGGGCGCCGACGGGGAGGTCAAGTTCCGCGTCCGTCCGTTCGTGGGTGGTGCGCAGTTCGCGGCGCACGGTCGCGATCCGGTCGAGGGGTATGGACAGGTCGACGTGTGCCGCGTGCCGGATGCGCAGGGTGTCGGGGGTGAGCACGTGCGGCCGTACGACGGATGCCGCGTGCAGCCCTACGACGAACACGATGGTGTACACGTCCAGTACGAGCAGCGTCCGGTGGGCGGCCGGGTAGTCCCGTAGCAGCACGGACATCGTGACCGTCTCGACCAGGCATACGAACGCGAGACCGAACATCATCGCGCCCTGCCCCCGTGCGTACCCGAAGGCCCGCCCGTCGTCCGCCCCGTGGGTGCGCCGGGTCACCCACATCGCGAGACTCGCGAGCAGCCGCAGCTCGTGGCGGACGAGGACGTACGCCGTCCTCACGGCCGATCCCCCGTCAGGATGCGGAGGGTGCGGCGGACCGCCTCCGCCTGGGCCGGGGTGAAGTCGGCGTAGAAGGCGCGCATGAAGCTGTCCTCCTCGTTGATCGTCGCCTCCGGGAGCAGGTCGCGGGGCAGGCACTCGGCCAGGGCGTGGGCGGCCTCCTCGACGCGTGGGTCGGACGGTTCCGTGTCGGCGAGTTCGTCGAGGAGGCGGTAGGCCCGCACCGCCCGCGCGATGCCCTCGGGGGAGGTGAGGGCATCACGCAGCAGGCCCATCAGACGCTCCCGGTCCTCCACGGCCGCCACGCTGTCGATCAGCGCGAGCATCTCGCGGTCCTTGACAGCCATGGGGGAGTCGGACGCGACCTGCGCCAAGTCGCCGAGCAGGGACGCGAGTTGAGGCGAAACGGGCCCTTCGGCGGTGAGACCGTTCTCCGACTCCCGCAGCGCCCGCAGCCGCGCCCGCCGCTCCTTGACCGCCGCCTCCTGCCGGGCCAGGTCCTCGTCGAGCTCGTCCAGCACCTCGGCGAGGTCCCGCCCCACATCGTCGGCGAGCACGTCCCGCACCTCGGCGAGCCCGAGCCCCAGCTCGGTCAGCCGCCGGATGCGGGCGAGCACGACCGCGTGCCGCAGCGTGTAGTCCCGATACCCGTTGCCCAGCCGCTCGGGCTCCGGCAGCAGGCCCTGATGGTGGTAGTGCCGCACGGTCCGCGTGGTGACGCCGACGGCCGCGGCGAGTTCTCCGATCCGCATGGGGCCAGTACAAACGCTGACGCTGCGGGAGGGTCAAGCGGGCGGGTCGGCTCCTGACGACCATGGCGATCGTGTGCCACGATCGAGGGAACGGTTCCCGATCTCTCGGACAGGTGATCTTCCGATGTCCCAGTCTGGCGAGCGACCGAAGGAGGGGCGTGACATGACTGCCAGCGCCCACGAGCCACTCACGCAGGAAGAGGTCCTGCTGGAGGGCTTTCTCGCCCTGGACACCCCGGAGGGTTTCCGGGGCGAGCTGATCGAGGGGGAGATCGTTGTGACGCCGCCGCCGGACGGGGAGCACGAGAAGTACATCAGCCGGATCGTGCGGCAAGTGATCAAGCGGTCTTCGACCGAGATGGACTTCTCCGGGAACAAGGGCCTGAGGCTGAGGAGCGGCGAGGCCTGCCCGAAGAACCACGTGGTCCCGGATGTCACCTTCGCGCCCCTTGAGCGTGACCTTTTCGGCGGCGCCGACTCCTGGATGCCGTGCAATGGCGTCGCCATGGTGCTGGAGGTGACCTCCACCAAGCCCAAGGCCGACCGCGAGGCCAAACGCCGCTGCTACGCCCGCGGCGGCATTCCCCTCTACTTGCTTGTCGACCGCGACGCCGCCTCCGTCACGCTGTTCAGCGACCCAGAGAAGGACGACTACCGAGGGCTCTGCACCCGCCCGTTCGGCAAACCGCTCACCCTCCCCGCCCCCTTCGCCTTCGATCTGGAGACGACGGACTTTCTCTGAGTCGCCGACGCCTGGGCCGCTGCGGGCCGCCCCTCGGCCTGGTGACCGCCCGCTTCCAGCAGCCCGTCTACGCCCGCGGGGCGGGGTCAAGCACGGCGGAAGCTCCGAACCAGAGCTCCAGTGCCCGGTCGAGCGCGTCCCCGCCCTCGTCGTCCTCGTCCGCTGCCCAGGCGACGAAGCCGTCCGGGCGCACCAGCAGCCCTGCGAGCCCCGGCCGGTCGTCGCAGGCGACGGTGCGGACGTCAACTCGGTCGCCGTATCCCTCCGCGCGGGCCCGGACCTTCGGGTCGTCGGCGAGGTCCAGCAGCAGAGCGCGCCCGGCGTGCAGATGGTCGGCGAGGCGGCTGCCGTCGGAGAGTTCCAGGTCGGGGGCGCTGCGGCCTCCGAGCGGGTGGTCGCCGGGCAGGTCGTAGCGCTGCCAGACACCGGAGATCTTCTTGGCGAAGAACGTGGTGCCGGTGACCGTCCGCGACAGCTCGGTGATCACCTCGCGCAGGGCGCGCGCGTGCGACTCGGGCCGCATCAGGGCGATCTGGGCCCGCGTCCAGTCGAGCACCCAGGCGCCGATCGGATGCCGTTCGGCGGTGTACGAGTCGAGCAGTCCCTCGGGCGCCCGCCCCCGCACCACGGCCGCGAGCTTCCAGCCGAGGTTCATCGCGTCCCCGATGCCGAGGTTCAGCCCCTGCCCGCCGAACGGCGAGTGCACATGTGCCGCATCGCCCGCAAGCAGCACCCGCCCCTTGCGATAGCTGCTCGCCTGACGGCAGTTGTCGGTGAACCGGGTCGCCGAGTGCACCGCGGTCACCGTGACCTCCACCCCGGTCACCCGGCGCAGACTGCCCTCCAACTCCCGGGCGGTGATGGGGGATTGACGGTCGGCGGGCGGCCCGTCGAACTCCACGGTGAGGATGCGCCCCGGCATCGGCCCGTGCACGTACGTCCCCACGTCCGTCGTGTTCCAGCCGGTCTTGAGTCCTTCGGCGCCGGTCATCTCGACGAGCGCCTGATACCCGGTGATCTCGGGGTCCGTCCCCGGGAAGTCGAACCCGGCGAGCTTGCGCACGCTGCTGCGCCCGCCGTCGCAGCCGACGAGCCAGCCGGCGCGGATCTCCTCTGTCGCGGAGGTGTCGTCCGCATCGGTGACGCGGACGACCACCTGCTCGTCGTCCGCCTCGAACCCGGTCAGCTCGACCCCCCGCCGCACCTCCACTCCGAGTGCCTCCGCACGCCCGGCGAGGATCCGCTCCAGCGTGGCCTGCGGGACAAAGCCGACCCGCTCGGCGGGACCCGATCCACCGAAGTCGGGGTCGGTCTCGTCCAGCAGCTCGCCGTGCAGCCAGATGCCGGCGAAGTGCCCGGCGAACCTGGGCGGCGGCGGTGCGTCCTCGTCCTCACCCTGCGCCCGGCGGAACTTCCGGAAGCCGCGCATCGCCTCCTCCTGCACCGCGGCCAGCGCGGGCAGTAACCCCCGGCGGTACAGCGCCTCGGCGGAGGGCAGATTGATCGCCCCCGCCTTGATCGTCTCGTCCACCTCGGCCAGCCGTTCCACGACCAGCACCCGCGCCCCGCCGAGCCGCAGCTCACAGCCGAGCAGCAGGCCGACGGGCCCGGCACCGGCCACCACGACGTCGTACGTCTTCGTGTCCATGGGCTTGTTCATGAGCTTGTTCATGAGCCTGAGTGTAGTCACTAAAACTTTTTGTTCGCTATAATTTTTTGCATGCCAGTTGAAGACGAACGCACGGGCGCGGACCTGCCGCTGCGCGAGCGCAAGAAGAGGGAGACCCGGCAGCGGATCTCCGACATCGCGACGGGGCTGTTCCAGGAGCGCGGCTTCGACGCGGTGACCGTGGCGGAGGTCGCCCGCGCCGCGGACGTGTCCGCCATGACCGTCTTCAACTACTTTGCGCGCAAGGAGGACCTCTACCTCGACCGCATCCCCGAGGCCGCCGCCACCTTCGCCGGCGCCGTCCGCGGGCGCCGCCCCGACGAGACCCCGCTGGCCGCCCTGCGCCGACTGGCACTCGAACTCCTCGACCAAAGCCACCCGTTGGCCGGAGTCAACGACCGCTTCCCGACCTTCTGGCGAGTCGTCATGGAGTCGCCCAGCCTGCGGGCCCGCGCCCGTGAAGGCCTGGAGGAGGTGGAGACGGCCCTGACGGAGGCGCTGGCGGAAGCATCCGTCGCCGACCCGCACCTGCTCGCGGCCCTGACCGTCGCCGCCTACCGTTCGGTCTACGTCACCACCGCACGCCGCCTGCTCGCCGGGGAACCGGCGGCCGAGCTGATCGCGGACCACCGGGCACGCATCGAGGCGGCCTTCGACGTACTGGAGCGAATGGGTCCATAGAGCCCGCCGCGGGGGGGCGGGGCATGGAAGAGGCCCGGGGTTTGTTGCACCCCGTACGACGACGGAGACGTAGACCGACTGATGGGGGCGCCCGGTGAGCGAGCAGGCACTGTGGACCCGCGCCCGCCTCGGCCGCTGCGGCCCGCCCCTCGACCTGCTGACCGCCCGCTTCCAACGGCACGTCTACGCCCCCCACGCCCACGCCGAGTACACCATCGGCGTCTGCGTCGGCGGCTCCGAGGTCATCGACTACCGCGGCGGCCACGTCCGCACCGGCCCCGGCTCGATCGTCGTCCTCGACCCCGGCGAGATGCACACCGGCGGCCCCGACACCACCACCGACGGCTATGCCTACCGAGCCCTGTACGCCGACCCGACCCTCCTCACCGACGGCATCCTCGGCGGCCTCCCGCACTTCCGCGAACCCGTGATCGACGACCCCGAACTGGTCACCGCCCTCCGCCTCGCCCACACCGAACTCAGCGCCTGCCCGGACCCCTTGGAGACGGAATCCCGCCTCCCGTGGCTGCTGACGGCCCTGGCCCGCCGCCACTCGACGGCCCGCTCGGCCCCGGACGCGATGCCGGGCGCCGACCACATCGCTCTCGTGGTCCGCGACCGCCTGGCCGACGAACTCCTGGACCCCCCGTCCCTGGCCGACCTCGCACGGGACCTGGACCTCTCCCGCTACCAACTCCTGCGAGCCTTCCGTACGACGATGGGGATACCGCCGTACGCCTGGCTGGCCCAGCACCGGGTGAGCCGGGCGCGCGGGCTGCTGGAGTCGGGCCTGCGCCCGGCCGAGGTGGCCACCCTGGTCGGCTTCGCGGACCAGGCCCACCTGACGCGCTGGTTCCGCCGTGTGCTGGGGGTGACCCCGGCGGCGTACCGCAACAGCGTTCAAGACGCCAGGTAGCCGGTGAGCCGATTCTGTCCGCATGACTGCACGCGGCTGGTTCCTCTTCTCCCTGATGGGAGTGATCTGGGGCATCCCCTACCTGATGATCAAGGTGGCGGTGGACGCCCCCCTTTCCCCATCGATGGTGGTATTCACGCGCTGCGCACTCGGCGCACTCCTCCTGCTCCCGTTCGCGATACGACAGGGCGGCCTGATCCGCACGGTCCGCACCCACTGGCTGCCGATGCTGGCCTTCGCGTGCATAGAGATCATCGGCCCGTGGTTCACGCTCACCGACGCGGAACGGCACCTGTCGAGCTCCACGGCGGGCCTGCTGATCGCGGGCGTACCGATCGTGGGCGTCGTGCTGGCGCGTTTCTTCGGCGACACGGAGCGCCTGGGTGTACGACGGATGACGGGCCTCGGACTGGGCCTGGCGGGCGTAGGCGTACTGACCGTCCCGCACCTGACCGGAGGCGACGCCCGCTCGCTCGGGGAGGTCATGTTGACGGTGCTGGGGTACTCGACGGCACCGTTGATCGCGGCACGCCGCCTGAAGGACGTCCCGACCCTGCAACTGACGGCACCGTGCCTGGCACTGGCGGCAGTCGTCTACGCAACACCGGCGGCGGCGACCTGGCCATCGACCACCCCATCCGCCTCTGTCCTGACGGCCCTGATCGGCCTGGGAGCAATCTGCACGGCACTGGCATTCGTGGCCTTCCTGGAGCTGATCAAGGAGGTCGGCCCGACCCGCGCGACGGTGTTCACGTACGTCAACCCGGCGGTGGCGGTGGCGGCAGGAGCCCTCCTGCTGGACGAGCCCTTCACCGTAGGCATAGGGATCGCCTTCACCCTCATCCTGGCGGGCTCGGTCCTGGCGACGGCGGCCTCCGGTCCGGCGAAGGGTGGACGCCCGGTAGCATGGTCCACACGGCAGACGAGCCGGGCGGACGGCCGCGTGGAGTCCCCTTGAGGGGCTCCCCGAGGAACGTCCGGGCTCCACAGGGCAGGGTGGTGGCTAACGGCCACCCGGGGTGACCCGCGGGACAGTGCCACAGAAAACAAACCGCCCAGCACTCAGGTGCTGGGTAAGGGTGAAACGGCGGTGTAAGAGACCACCAGTGCCCAGGGTGACCTGGGCAGCTAGGTAAACCCCACCCGGAGCAAGGTCAAAAGGGAGCGCCCCGGCGCTCCTGCGGAGGCGTTCGAGGGCTGCCCGCCCGAGCCCCCGGGTAGACCGCACGAGGCCGGTGGCAACACCGGTCCTAGATGGATGGCCGTCTCCCCGGCCGCCGCGAGGCGGTCGGGTGACAGAACCCGGCGTATAGCCCGACTCGTCTGCCGCTGGGGTTCTGGCTTTCCGGAAGTTCCCGTACTACCTGCGACTCAAATCTGCGCACACGGCTCCGGAGGGCCCGTCTGTATAGAGCGAACCCGCTGGTCACACGGCTTGACCCTGCGCGAGAGTCTGAGGCAGTCCACGTGCGGAGGTCCGCCATTGGGAAGCAGGTGCGTTGCCGGGTTCCCGCCGAACCAGGATGGAACTGAGGGATCCGTTCGTCGTCCAGGGCATACGGCTGCGTCGTACGGAAGCGCACCGCTCTCATGGGGGCGGCATCGGCACCGGACGGCGTCACGCGCGGCGCGGGCGGCGAAACGGCTCCCGGGCCCACCTCCCGGTGGCAGAGGATGGCCACCCCTCGCACGCGCGGAACTACACGAGCTGGGGTACCTTCGCCCGCGATGTCGGATGAATCAGCGACCGCAGCTTCTCGCGGGTTTCCGCGTCCGTCGAGTAGAGGATCGTGCCGACCATTCCGCGCGTCAGCAGCACCTTGTAGGTGTTGCGGATGAGCCGGTCGACGTCGTCGTCCGGCGTCGCCTTGGTGAAGGACGGGTCCTTCGAAGCCGAGCGGTTCACGACCCAGTGGTCCGTCCGCCAGACCAGATCGGGGCCGATGATCACGCCCGACCAGTCGTACTCGAAGCCCTGCGCGGTGTAGACACAACCGACCTGACTGAAACCGGCCGGGTCCGTGGCCCATAGGGGTGCGGGCGGGGCGCCGAGCACGGATCGGTCGCCGTACACGTTCCAGGGCCGGGACCATTGGCCGATCACGACGTCTGCGGGGAGTGTCGTCATGCCGGGGGTGATCTTTGTGGTCCACTTCCAGCAGTAACCGGCAGACATGCGAGCGCCGTAGCCTTCCTCCCGGCGCGCGACAAGGAAGTCCTCCAGCTCCTGCGGGGTCTCGGCGGTGAGCAGTTGCAGCTTGCCGTCGGGCTCCCACTGGCTGGGCGTGCCGCCCTCCAGGCCGAGCAGGTCGATGACCCACTTCTCGTACGCGTCGCTGCCGCCGCATCGGAACTGGCCGTCCAGTTCGACCACTGTGCAGTCCAAGCCCTCTGCCGCGGCAGCCCGTTCGATCTCCTGCCTGGTTCCCATCTCGCCGGGACGCACGACCTGATGCTGGTCGAGCAGGAAGACGGGGACCCGGGCCGCGTCGATGAGCTCCGCCACCTGGGGTCGTCCGGTACGCAGTGCCGCCTTGGTGTAGCGGTTGGCGGAGGTCTTCCGTAGCCGGTGGGCCTCGTCGCAGACCAGTACGTCGAGGTCGTTGGGCTCGGCATCCATGAAGCTGTTGAAGTACTTGAACAACTGCTGCACTTCACGTTTCTTGTGCCCCGCCACCCTGCGCATCGTCTTGGTGAACGACTGCGACCCGGTTGCGTGCAGCGCGGGTACTCCGCGGCGGTACAGCTCACCCAGGACCGACAACGCGATCATGCTCTTGCCGGATCCGGGACCGCCGGTCACCACGACCACCTGCTTGTGGTTGCCGCGCTTGGCTTTACGGACGGCGGACATCACCTTCTCGTACGCGACCCGCTGCTCGGCAATGAGCACGAACTGTTCGCGATCGCGGATCTCGGCCGCCGCGACGGACATCAGTTGCTTCGACGGCCGTACCTTGGCGTCGAGCAGTACGTCGGCCACCTGTGCGCCGGGCTTGGCGGCGAGCCGCGAGCGCAGGAAATCCAGGAAGGCGCCGCGCTGCTCCCCGGTGTACATCCGGCCGTACTGGTTCTCCTCGACGCCCCTCAGCCCGGCGATCTGGAACTCGGTCGCGTTGTGCAGGAACGCCACGCCGGCCAGCGAGTTGGGCATCCGCTCCAACGCCCCGTTGAAGGACAGCAGATACTCGCAGTAGCCCCGCACCTGCTCGATCGGGTTGAGCACGGGCTGCGCGTATGCGTCGATGCGGCACAGCAGCGGCTCGTCCTCCTCCGGGTAAGCCGCGCTCCACTGCTTCAGTTCGACAACGACGTACGACGGTTGGCCGGTTGTCGGGTGCACACCGGCGAGCAGGGCGTCCGCGCGCTTGCTGGTGAGAGGCAGGCTGTACTCGACGATGACCTCCACGTCGTCGAGCCCGGCCTCGATGAGCGCGTTGACGAGGGCGGGGAGGCTGCGTTGCCAGGACCGTATCTCCGACTGTGCGGGGCTCCGGCCATGCTGGTGACGGAAGTTCTCGGTCAGGTGCAGCGCCAGCGACCCTTCGAGGAGGCGGGCGGCCACGGATGCCGCGGACTCACGAAACAGCAAGAAAATGCCCCCAGGCAGCACGAAGAAGACTCGTGCGGGTGGGGGCATGTCCTCCGATGTCCGCCGCGCAAGCGGATCAGGAAGCCCGTCGGGCCGCTGAGATGGTTGCTCATCATCCTAGGTGAGGGAGTCGATCACGTGGAGGGGACGGCGAGGGTTCAGCGATTTGGAGTCTTCACTCGCCAAGCGCCGCGCGCAGCCAGTCCAGCGAACCTGTCTCCAGCACTGCGTCAGCGAGCGCCTGGCCTGTTTTGGGGACGATCCGCCGCCGGCTGTCGTCGATCCATCGCTGAGCATTGGCATAACCCTGGTCCCGGTATTCGATGCCTTGGATCATGCACTCCAACTTGTCGGCGTCTCGCGCACAGATCGCTTCCGAGGACTCCTTGGCCTCGTACTCGGCGACCAAGTCGCGCACCGCTTCGGCCAGGAGCTCGGGCATACGAGCCGCTTGGTCGGCGGTGATGTCGCGGGGGTCGGCCTCGCCGCCGCTGTACTTCTTGCCGAGGTGGTTGACGTCCCCCGTGCGGGTCTCCTGGGAGTCTTGCCATCTGCAACCTGTTCTGCCGATCCGGTCATCCTCCCGGCGTACAGGCGTTGGACGGCCACCGTGCCCCCCTCAGGAGAGGCGTGCGGCCGCGGTCTTGTACGAGGCGGCCTGCGCGGGCGTCAGGTAGTGCGAGACGCGGATGAGGACCGTGTCGTGGACGTAGTCGTACTCGGTCAGTGCGGGCATCGACTTGGTGACGGCCTGAATGTATTTGGCGCGGGCTGCCGCATCGGTCGGACTGCCGAACACCTCGATGGCGCCGCCGCGTTCGACGTCGCCCTTCTCCGTACCGGTCACGTCGGCCGCCTTGATCCTGGTGTCCGTGAAGGTGACCTTCGACGTGTATTGGTTCGGCCGTCCGAGGAGGTGATTCGGGTCGTTCTCGGCCGTGACCGTGCCGGACAGCTTCGCGGAACTGACCTTGCCCGAGATGGAAGCAAACGCAGTGCTGGCGGTGAGCGGCTTACTCCCGGGGGCGCTGGGTTTCTGCGACGCGTTCGAGCCGCTGTTGGACGTGCCGTTGCTGCATGCGGTGAGTCCCGTGAGGAGGGCGGTGGCGAGAGCGGCGGTGGCGAGGGTCCTGTTCATGGGGGCGATCATGGACGCCCGGCGCGTGATGGGTGGGCGGCGTGGCGCAATTTTGACGGACTGTTCGGATTGAACGAGCGCCAGCTCCCAGGCGCGGGGTGAGTAGCACGTCCCGTGTCTACGGGATCGGCGAGCTCGTGCACGGCGGGTCGTTCACGGCCAGGCTGAAGCCATCCAACCCAGCGCCTTGGCTGCTACGCCGAACTGGCAACTCCCGGGCCGTTCTTGAGGTGGCCGGTCAGGTTCTGAAGTGCCCTCCAGGCCTCGGCGTCAGTTCCGTCCCCGAGCGCGTAGTGGAGCGCCGGATAGCTGGGCGACCCGAGCTGCCGCGGTTGCGTCGCGAGAGGCGGGCGGCGCGCGTGAGTAAGCCCGACGGCGCGCACGTCCCGCGGGCCCAGGGTGAAAGACACCGGAAGGGGCGGCGCTTCCAGGTGTGCGGGCAGGGTGAGGTCCGTGCGGCCGTTGCGGAGAGTGGTGAGCATCGTCGTCAGGCCATGTGAGCCGACGAGCGTGGCGGCTAGGGATTCCAAGGCGGATAGGGGGACTTCGGCGGGTGTGGCGTAGCCGAGCGTGAGGATCGTGTCCTCGGCGACGCCTGCCGTGGTGCGGGTGATGCGGTGGGTGGCGATGGCGGGGTGGTCGGAGGTGCCGATCGCGATGAGGTGGGTCGGGGACGGAGCTCGGTCGCGGGCCAGGTCGGTCAGCTGGCGAGGGGACCAGGGGAGGTTGACGGGTTCCGCGGTGCCCCAGCCCGTGGGTGGCGCGCCGGTGAGGTGGCGCCAGGCTGCTTCGAGAGCTCGGCCGAGTACGAGGTCGGCGTCGGGCGCGCGCACCGTGCGGAACGAGACGGTGAGCTGCCGCTGCTCGGGCGGTGTGCTCGCTGCCGTGAAAGCGTCGGCGACCGTGGTGTCGCTCGGCGCGAACGTGCCGTCCCGCCACGCGAGTCGTACGCCGGAGAAGCCGTCGTAGTAGCCGCCCGCAGGGTCTTGGACCACCCAGCGGTTGGGTGCACCGCCCAGTGCCGTCCGCAGCGGCAGGGTGAGGCGGACGTGGGGTGGTGTGACGAGGTGGAAGGCGCGGTTCGTCTGTGCGGTGGTGCGGAGGAGGTCTGACAGCCAGGCGGTGAGAGGGACGAGTGGGCGGTCGGCCAGGACGACCGCGGTCGAGTCGGTCAGGACGTCGACGATGGGGAGTGCCGAGGGGGGTGCCTGCGTCGGCTGCTCGTTCGGCGAGTCGTCCGGGACCGGGACGCGCGCCGTGTGTGCGGCGCCGGGCGGCCAGCTGGTTCCGCCGAGCAGCATCGTCAGGCGTCCGCAGACGGATCCGGCCAGGGTTTCCGCCTCAGCTATGGCCGTGGAGGCGCGGATCTCCGTCCACCAGAACGGCAGCTCGGGCGCTGTTACTTGGGGGCCTAGGAGGCGTTCCGCCTCGCCGGGGAGATGGACGAGGACCGGTGCCTCGACCGAGACCAGCGGGCGTCCGCCCGTCGTGCACAGCTGCAGGACCGCGCCGTCGTCGGTGGCGGTCAGGCTCAGCTCGGGGCCGCCGGCGTGCAGGCCGGCCAGGAGCGAGCGGGTGTCCGGCATCTTCGGGGTGAGCGCGATGACGTCCTTGGTCACGCGGGGGTCTCCATCGGGTCGGTCTCCTCTGCGAGGGCCGTCTGGATCAGCTGGTGGCGGCGGCCGCGGCGGACCAGGGTGCCCCGGCCGGGCGGCTGCGGAGAGGCGTACAGGCCCGGGAAGAGCTGGCCCTCCGTGCGATCGCCCGTCATGACGAGGGCCGTGGCGCCGGTCTCGCGCAGGGTCGTCAGGAACGGCTCGTACAGCGCGCGCGAGGCGCCCGCGACGCGGCGGGCCACGACGAAGTGCAGGCCGATGTCCTGGGCCGAGGAGATGTACGGCAGGAACGCGTCGAGGGGCTGCTGGCCGGCGGTGGTGAGGATGTCGTAGTCGTCGACAAGGATCACGATCCGGGGCCCGGTGAACGCCGGTTCGTCGCTCAGAGCGTCGGGATCGGCGGCTTCCGGGAGTCGTTTCTCCAGTTCCGTCGCGATGCCGGTGGCGAGGGCGGCGGACAGTTTCGCGTTGTGCGCGTAGCCGCCGCGGTACGGCTCCGGGATCACGCCGCGCAGGCCGCGCCGCGGGTCGAAGATACCGAATACGAGCTGGTCGTCGCCGTATCGGTCCACGAGCGCGCGGGAGATGAGCTTGAGGAGGTTGGTCTTGCCGCATTCGTTGTCGCCCAGGACGAGCAGGTGCTGGTCGGTGCCGAACAGGTCGAGGACGGCGGGAGACAGGGCCTCCTGGTCGACGCCGATCGGTATCGCGTGCGGTACCTCGACGGTGGAGGGCAGGCGCTGTGCGGGCAGCCGGGTGGGCAACACCCGTACGGGAGCTGCCTGTTCGCCGTGCCAGGTGGCGCGCACCGAGCGTACGGCGTCCTCCAGGGCCGGTCCCAGGTCGGTGGTCTGGGCGAGCGCGTCGAGACGGGGGAGGGCGACGTGCGCGAACAGCTTGCCGTCGGTGAGGGCGCGGCCCGGGGTGTCGGCGGACAGGGTCTCGGACAGTTTGCGGTCGACGGAGGAGTCGGCTGGGTCGTTGAGGCGCAGTTCGATACGGCTGCCGAACATCGACTGGGTGGCGATGCGGACGTCGTTCCAGCGCAGCATGCCCGCGACGACGTGGATGCCGTAGCCGCTTCCTCGCTTGAGGAGATCGGCCACGGCGTCGTCCAGGTCGGCGAACTCGTCGCGCAGCGCGCCGAATCCGTCGATGACGAGTACCACATCCGTGGAACCGAGTTCGGGCAGTTCGCCCTTGGCGCGCAGAGCGCGTAGTTGGTCGACGGAGTCGATGCCGTGTTCGCGGAAGAGGGCCTCGCGTTCGGCGAGCATGCTGCGCACCTCGGCGACCGTGCGGGCGGCGCGCTCGTGATCGGCGCGTCCCGCGATCCCGCCTACGTGCGGCAGACCCGACAGCGCGCTCAGACCGCCGCCGACCAGGTCCAGACCGTAGAGCGCGACGTCGTGCGGCGTGTGGGTCACGGCGAGGGACAGGGCCAGGGTGCGCAGCAGGGTCGTCTTGCCGGACTGCGGGCCGCCGATGACGGCCGTGTGTCCGCCTGCGGTGTTCAGGTCGTGCACCCAGCGGCCCTGCCACTGCCGCGCCGGGTCGTCGAGGACCCCGAGCGGGATCCGCAACGGGCCTTCACGGACGCTGAGTTGCAGACCGTCCGCCGAAGCCTGCACCGGTCCGGCCGCCCCCGTCAGCGTCAGTGCGTCGGGCAGCGGTGGTAGCCAGATCCGCCGTACCGGTCCGGCCGCGCCCGTCAGCTGGTCCACCACGGTGGACAGCACGGTCGGTCCGCTGTCCCGCTCGCGCGGCGTGACCATGGTCTCGTCACCCGCCGCCCCGGTCGGCGTAGCCAGGGTGTTGTACGGCGGATACGGCCAGGCCAGCGGCTCGTCGTCGGCGACCGCATCGCGCTGTACCGGCCCGCGGTAGGCGCCGGAGACGTAGCCGGCCTTGAACCGTGTGTACGTGGATGTGTCGACCTTCAGATAGCCGAAGCCCGGCAGCGGCGGCAGGCTGAAGGCGTCGGTGGTCTCCAGGACCGTACGCGACTCGTCCGCCGAGAAGGTGCGTAGCCCGAGCCGGTACGAGAGATAGGTCTCCAGGCCCTTCAACTTCCCGCTCTCGATGCGCTGGCTGGACAGCAGCAGATGCACCCCGATGGAGCGGCCGATGCGGCCGATGGAGAGGAACAGGTCGATGAAGTCCGGTTTGGCGGTGATCAGTTCGCCGAACTCGTCGATCACGACGAAGAGATGTGGGAGCGGTTCGAGGTCCGGGCGGGCGGTGGCGCGCAGTGCCCGGTAGTGCCCGATGTCGGCGATGTTCCCCGCGTCCTTGAGGACCTGCTGACGGCGTTTGATCTCGCCCGCGAGCGAGGTGTGCACGCGCTCGACGAGACCGGCCTGGTTCTCCAGGTTGGTGATGACGCCCGCAACGTGCGGCAGGCTTGTGAACGGGGCAAAGGTGGCACCGCCCTTGTAGTCGACGAGCACCATCGCCAGATCCTCGGGCGGATGCGTCATCACCAACGCGAGCACCAGACTGCGCAGCAGCTCGCTCTTGCCGGAACCGGTGGCGCCCACGCACAACCCGTGCGGTCCCATGCCGAGTTCGGACGACTCCTTGAGGTCGAGCAGGACCGGTTCGTGGCGGTCGTCCAGCCCGATCGGCACC
Source organism: Streptomyces sp. NPDC001157 (assembly GCF_053598255.1). Lineage (NCBI taxonomy): Bacteria > Bacillati > Actinomycetota > Actinomycetes > Kitasatosporales > Streptomycetaceae > Streptomyces > Streptomyces sp. NPDC001157. The sequence goes on along the minus strand of NZ_JBSFJW010000003.1, from coordinate 22,749 downwards.
CGCAGGAAGTCACGCTCGCCACGCGGCGCCCACTGCCGGACCAGGTCCAGGGCGGCCGGATCGTCGATGCCGAGCAGCTGGGGGAAGTCCACCGGGCCGGACACCGGCGTGCCGTCGGCGGCCGACTCGGGGGACAGGCGCAGTGGCGCCAGCATCCGGGCCAGCCCTTCGCCCCCGGCGGCACTCACCGGATCCAGGACGCCCGAGACTCGTACGACGTGCTCGCCCCGCAGGTCATCGACGGTGACCCGGTCCCCGTCGACGGTGATCCGCACGGCGACCTGATCGGGCTCGTGCACCTGCTCGGCGAGCAAGTGCACCACGGTCACACCCATGTCGCCGAAAGCAACGGCCGCGTCCGGGCGGGGCAGTTCGGCCGCGTTCTCCCCGAACTCGTCGCTCACCACGAGCAGCCGACTGCTGAGATTCAGCGCTGCGCGGTCGGACAGGCCGCGCCGCACCTCGGCGGCGTAAGAAGAGCGCTTCTTCAGGTCGCCGGCGACGACCCGCGCCAACTGAGCGAGATCGGGCGCGATGCGTCGGGCGGCCACCGGCCCGTCCAGCTCGTCAGGATGGAGGACGTGCGGCAGCCACTTCGCCCACTCCCACTCCGCCATACGCTCCCCCGGCACGCCCAGCGCGAGCGCGACGTCGTCGGGCGCGTGCGTGACGGCGGCCTGTACGAGCAGTGCCCGGGCGACGCGCAGGACGCCCTCGCGGTCGCCGATGACGCTCACGTTGCCCGCGCGGTCAAGCGGCACCGTCAGCGGATGGTCGGTCGTGGTCGCGAACCGGGCCTGTAGCGCCCGCGCCTCGTTGAGCATGAACGGGTCCGGCGGCGTGAGCACCCCACTCGCCGAGTTCTGGCCGACCACCACGTCCTGCACCGGTACGTCACCCACGCCGATGCGTACTTGAAGGAAGTCGGCGTCAGTACGCCGCCGTTCCCACAGCCGCGCCGGATCGCGCACCAGGTCGTACAGGGCTGAGGGAGGAGGGTTCAACTCCCTCGCAGCCTGCCGCCGTATCCGCTCGGCCGTGCCCAACTCCTCGCGCAGTTCCTCCAGATACTCCAGATACCGTTCGCGCTGCACCCGCCGCTGGCGCTGTGCCTTGCCGCGCTGCGACAGGAACAGCGCCACGGCCCCGAGCAGCGCGATGACGAGCACGACCGCGCCGAGGCCCGCGAACTGGCTGGACCGGATGACGGTCATCATCACCACGGACGACATGACACCGGCCATCGGCAGCAATGCCGTGGCCGCGGTGCCCATCTTTCCTTCGGGCAGGTTCGGCGGCGGCTCGATGGTGTGTGCTTCGGCCGCAGGCAGCGGGCGGGTGGCCCGGGCCGGGCGGTGGATCAGGTGTTGCGTCATCGGACCCGCACCGCCCGCTGCAGCGCCTGGGCCGCGAGCTGCGTGGCCGCGCGCCGCGCGCCCGAGCCGAGCAGCTCCGTACGGATGGGTCCGCCGGCCGCGAGGTGCCGGTCGTAGGGCAGGTGCACGATGGTGACCCCTGTTTCGCGCAGATGCGCTGTGGCCGTCTTCAGGTCGAGGTTCATGTCGGGTGTGCCCGAGGTGAGGGCGACGACGGTGGACGCGAGGGCCTCGTGCGGCAGCTGGCCGAGCCAGTCGAGGACGATGCGTGTCCCGCCGACGCCCTCGGCGGTGAGGGGGGCTACGACCACGCGGGCGTGTGCGGTGTCCATCGCGGTACGGGCCACTTCACCGGGCAGCGTCTCGCAGTCCACGATCGTGACGGAGAAGTAGCGGCGCAGAGCGAGCGTCACCGTGCGGTACGTGCGGATGTCCAGCGGGGGGCCGAGGCGTCCCTGGCTCGCGGGCAGCAGCCAGCCGCCGTCCGTGATCGGCACCAAGTACCCCGTGATGTCGGTGAGTTGCATCTGGGGAGTGAGGATGTGGGCCAGTTCGGTGCACGACCAGCGCACCGACTCGGCGCCGAGCCGCACCGGCAGTGTGCCGAGCGCGGCGTCCGCCTCCAGGGCGAGTACCGGGTCGTGTCGGTAGTGGTTGAACGCGCGGGCGAGCAGGGCGGCGGTCGTCGTTTTGCCGACGCCGCCGCGGATCGACGTCACGGCGATCACCCGGCCCGTGGTGACCGGCTGCTGCAACTCCCGCCCGATCCGGGTCTCCTCGGCGACCTCCTGGGAGGCCGACGAGGTCAGCCGCCGGATGGTCTGTCCCGTCCGCCGCGCCATGGAGTCCCCGTGCAACGGTTTTCCCCGCGCGAGGGCGAGGCGCGGGTCGATGGTGGGGACGGATTCGGGGGTGGGGAAGGGGAGGGCAGGGGTGCCGGGGCGGTGACGGACGACCGGCCTGGCGCTTGGCGCTGCTGGGGCTGCGGAGGGATGGGCGGGGCGGGGCGCGTACATATCCGGAGCGGTGGCGGCGGCGGTGGGCTCGGGGAGCTGGGGTTGGGGGTCGGTAGGGGAGGAGCCCGACCGTGCAGGCGCGGGCGGCGCAGTGGCCTCGCGGTTCGGCGTGGTGTGGGGAGTGAGGGGACGAGGCTGGGGGAGCTGCTCGGCCGGTCGGCTCGGCTTCGCGGGCTGCTGCTGCGGTATGTCACCGGGGCGGGCAGGCGAGTCGGTGTACGGGGGAGACGGTTGCCCCGGGTTGGGGCGCTGTTCGTCGGGGTGACGGACCGGGAGGGGTGCCTGGGGGCCTTCCGCTTCCTTGTGGTCCGCCGTAGTACCGCGCCCAAAGCCATCGGGCGCCGAGACATCGTTCGAGTTGGCCGCGGTTTCCGGAGCGGCCGACGCCGGTGCGCTGCCCCGCAGTTCGCGCAGCACCTCGTCCTGCCAACCGCCGCCCTGAGCCCTGGTCATCGCTGCCGCCCCACGCTCACGCGAAGGTGCCGAGCAGCCGCCCGTACACGCCGAAGGCGCCGATCACGAGCGGGAACAGGGCGATCACTCCGACTGACTCGAGCACGTCGCCGAACCGGCGCAGTCGCACCCGTACGTGCTCGGGCGGCTGCACCACGAGCACGGCCAGCGGCACGACCGCCAGCACCACCAGCGCCGCGAGCGGCCCGACCGCACCAGAGTGCTCCAGCCACACCCAGGCCAGCCGAACCGCCACCACAGCGGCCGCCACGAGCAGTGCGACGACCTCAGGGATCAGCGGATACGCCCGCGCCCGCAACGCGAGCACCAGCGCGACGGCCATCGCGAGCAGTACCGTCCACACCGTGGTCGTACGCAGTACGAGTGTTCCGGCGACGGCGGCGGACACCGCCGTCACGATGGTCGCGAGCGCGAGTCCGCGATGCGTGGCCGCGAGTGCCGTCGTCACCTGATAGCGGCTCACCGATGCGCCGCCCGAGCGCCGGTCGTCGAGCCCCGAAAGCCCGGACGCCATCAACGCCAACCGAGGCAGCAGCCCCAGTACGACCACTGACACGACGGCGAGCAACGCCCCGGCCCGCCCCGCCGACTGGAAGGCGAGCGCCACCTCCCAGCACAGCCCGCCCGCAACGAGCGCAGCAGCCCCGAAGACCCCGCCGCGACCGAGTGGCGAGCACCAGCCGAGCAGCAGCAGCGAGACGGCCACCACTCCGGCGACACCCGCGAGCCGCACCGCGCCCGACCAGCCCTGGGCATCGGCCAGATTCCACACCCCGAACACACCCAGGGCGCCACCGGCGACGACAAGTGTGCCGGCGAGCCCGCGCAGTCCGGCCCGGCCGAACGCCGCACCCGCGGCTGCGGCGAGCGCGGCGATGACGAGCAGCACGGCACCCACGGTCTGCGCGGCGAACGCCTGCCGTGCGATGAGGGAGGCGGCCAGCGCCCACCCGACCGTCGCGCTCCCGGCGACGACGCGCCGCGCGGCGGGCCGCCACCGCCAGGCCCGTACGTCGAGATCGTCGGCGGCCTCGTCGGTCACGTCGTGGACGACGGGAGCGGACGGTGCGTCCTCGACACGCACGAGCCGCAACACCGCACCGTCCGCCACAGCCGCCGACTCCAAGGTGGCGTCCGGGTCCAGGACACTGCCGTCGCCCGCCACCAGATGACGTGTTTGCGGCCGCGTACCAACCCGATCGTCCAGCAGCCGCATCACCTCGGGAAGCAGCCGCCCGATCGGCTCCTGCGACGGCAGTACAAGATCGACCCGGCGTCGCTCACCAACCAGAGTGACCCGGCTCAACGCCAGCCCCGCACGGCTCGATGCCCCCGTAGATATCACGCGTTCGAACTTATCACCGGGCGGAAGGCGCACCGGTGGGTGTTTCGGCGGACGGTGAGGACGGTGCCGTGGTCGAGGTCCCATACGGACCCGAGGCCTTGCCCAGAACCCGATGTGAAACGAACGACCACCCCACACACCCGGCACACAACACCGCAGCGATCACCACACCCGCAAACACCTTGCCCAGCCGCTCGTCCACGGTCCGGCGCTGGCGCTGGCCACCGAAGAGCACGGCATCCCGCAGGCGCCGACGCCGGACGGAGACCGACTCGAGGAGTTGGCTGTCGTAGTCCTGGGCTGGCATGTCTCGATTCCTTTGGATCCCTTGGGCGCGGGTGCTCAGGCGCGTGCTTTGTTGAGGCGCCCGTCACCGGATAGGCGGGCAGGGAAGCGGCATGCACGGAGCCGGATGTCAGTCGGTCGCGTCGTTCCTCAGCTTGCGGGTAACCATGGAAATGAACCGGTGGGCTTCTTCCGCAGTGATCTCCACGTGATCGTCATCGTTGTGTCCCAGTTCGTAAAGGCGCAGATACTCAGTTGGCTCCCAGCGCAGGTTGCGAGTAAACGCTTCGTCAGAAGTGAAGTCGCCAGCTCGGCGGCGGCGCACGATGCCTTGGGGATTGCTGCGCGGATAGTCGTTGCTGACCAGCGCGTAGTAGGTGACCATGTCTGCAGGCGAGTTGAGGACCTGTACCGACGCGCCACGCTGGTTCAGCCATAGCTCCAGTTCGAGGCCGGCCAGTTCCCGGAGTGAGCCGTGCTCATCGATGCGTGCTGGGCCGTACACCGTGCCGGAGAGCCCCTGCACGGCCGTGGCTTCGTCGAGCAGAACGTCGAGAGTCGTTTCCTGCACCGTCGCATCGGTGAGGTCGGCGCCTTCGAGACGTGCGTTCAAGAAGGAGGCACCGTTGAGCCGTGCCGTACGGAAGGAAGCCGAGCGTGCGTCAACTTCGGCGAGTTCGGCACTGCCCAGATCCGTGTCGGACAACACGGCGGCTTGCATGCTTGCCCCGTCGAGTACTGCCTTGACGAGCGATGCGCGAGTGAGATCGGCACGGTCGAGAACCGCGCTTTCCAAGTGGGCTCGGTACAGATCAGAATCGACCAGGATGGCGCCCACCAGACGGCTCTGTGTGAAGAGCCCCATGGCCAAGTCGGTACCGGTGAGATCAGCTCCAGATGCATCGAGGCCGGAAAGATCAAGAGTGGTGTCCTCTTGCCCACTCCACGACGTGAGCTCGGCAGCGGCATCCGGATCCGAGGGCATCGAGTGTACGTGTCGATGCACGTCACGGATACCAGACAACTCGATCACTCCAACCGTGCTCTTCGACGATCGCCTTCACATCGTCGATTGCTGCTTGATTTGCATTGCGCATGTCGAGGATAACGACGCGTTCCCTCGTCACGATCTGATCGTTGAGCTTGCGGACCCAGGTGCCGTTGTTGGCCGGGTCGTAGGCCCCCTTGAACGGAAGAGATTTGTCACGAACGTTGTTCAGCGGCGGCCAATCTGAGTGAACGCCCTTGATGTCATAGAATGTACCGGTGCTGGGCGAATAGAGGTCACCTTGATCCGCGCCCGGAGGTCGTTGGATATCCGGGGGAACCTTTCCGGATTCGCGCATGTCGAGAGCGACTCGAGCTTCGTCCATCTCCGAAGGTCTGACCTTGCCCTTATGGTCGGGGTCTTGCTTCAGTTGGTCGAAGTCCTCGTGGTAACGCTCGGCCAGCTCATGGAGATACGAGTCGTGGAGTGTGCGCTCAGCGGGGGTCAGTTCTATAGGCGGCCCATTGCCATGGGCGGACGGGTCGCTCGTGTGGCTGAGCCCGGTGTCATGTGCAGTGGTTGAAGGGTGAGCAGCGGGCAATTCATGATCGAGGCTGATTGCCTCGACTCCATGCGGCACCGGCACCTTGCCGAAGAGTTCACCTTGGTGCGCTCGGATGGCGGTGAGCTCCTCGGGGGAGACCCCGGGCAGCCGCTCCTTCTCGTAGAGGACGTGCCCATCCATCTTTGCGGCGAAGCTGTCCGGTGTGTGGAACTGCACCTCGAACACTCGACCGCTGACCGGATCCCTCCATGTGGAGTTGATCCCCTTGTATCCGGGACTGTTCCAGGTGTCCTTGAAAGTGACGTTCTCGAAGCCCTGAGTACGCAATGTATCCACGGCCTGTTGCACACCGTGCGCGTAGTTGGTTGCCGGGAACTCGACCGTGTACCTGACCGAGTCCTTGATGTCGCCAAGCACGCCTTCTGCTGTTGCGTTCGCCTTTTGGAGCAGTGCTGTCGCGAGCTTCCGCTTCAGGGAGTCCTCGCCCTTCAGCCGGTACTCAAGGCCGATCAAGCGTCCGTCGTCAACGTTGTGCGTGATCTGTTGCAGCGTCTCGGTGATGCGTGGCTCGGCCTCGGTGGACTGCCGGATGAAGTGGTCGGCTGCGGCGTTCGCGTCCGGCGGGAGGCGGAGACCGTTCTCACCCTCCCACGAGCCGTCGGGAAGATTGCCGCGAGGAGGTTCCGGTGCCGCGCCACCCGGCAGGTCGTGACCGCCGATGGGTGGGATCGTGCCGCCGTCGCCTCCCGACCCCGGAGCACCGTGGCCGGTAGTGCTGTGGTCGCCCGTCAGAGTCGTGTCGTGGCCGGGGCTTCCGCCAGGAGCATGCTCGCCGCCTCCGTGGCTGGTGGAGTGGCCGGGGGCGCCGGGTGTTTCGTGGCTGGCCGAAGGGCCATGCGTCAAACCCTCCGTACCGCCGCTAGGCAGGTGAGGTGCGGCACCAGCCGGGGTGCGTGCGCCTGTGCCAGGCCGGCTGTCGCCGCCGTGGACTGAGACGAGTTCGGGCGCGCGAGCCCCTGCTGCGGGCGGGTGCGGGGTGGAGTCCAAGGAAGGGTGGTCACCGGCCGACAGTTCGACCTTGGCTTGGGTGACGTGCTGATGGAGTGTGCCGTCGGCCTTGAGGACGTGGCCGTCCTGAGTGAGATAGACCGGATTGCCCTTGGCATCGACGTACTCGATGGCGTTGTCGGGCACGGAGACCGGGCGTTCCGCGGGCGGCAGCGGGTGTTCGGCGGGCGTGTACCTCTCGCCGACGTTCGCCATGTCCAGGTACGTGCCGGTGTGGAGGTTCTTCAGGGTGCTGAAGGTGTCGCCGACCTTGACGAAGGCGAACTTGCCCACCTTGCCGACGTACGTCATCGGGTCGATGGCCCGGCCGACCTTGCCGACCACCGACAGGGTGCGGGCCGCAGCGCCGGCCTTGCCCGCCCCGCTTGCCGCGCTGCCGACGCCCTCGGTGCCGGCCACGGTCAGGACGTTGAAGCCGAACGCTCCGGCCGCGCGAGCCGGGTTCGTCTTCCACTGGTCGTACGCGACGAAGCCTTTCACCACCTGGGTGTGGACCTTGCGCGACTCGCGCAGCCAGGAGGGCAGTTGGTCGTCCGGGATCAGCCACCAGGTGCCCAGCGTCGCACTGGTGAGGGAGGTGGCGGTGCCCAGCTTGGCGAGGTTCTTCCAGGCCTCGCCGGCCGCGCCCCAGCCGTCCGAGCCGAACAGGGTGCCCATGCCGTGGACGGTGCCGATGACACCGTCGTGCCAGACCCCGTCCCACACCTGCTTGCCCTGGTGGACCAGCCAGGACCAGCCCTCGTACTCCCGCTCGACCGGTGCTCCCCAGGGGGTTTCCTTGGCGTGGTCGAGGTCGTCGGCGTTGTAGCCGTAGGTGTTCTTGCCGTGGGAGCCGTCGTCAGCGCTCAGCCCGGCTCCGCCGATCAGCGCCATGATCTTGTTGTAGGCGGTGCGTTCGGCGGCCTGGAAGGCGGCGACCGTGTGGTTGACGTCGTGCCACAGGTCGTTGTTGTGGTCGACCTTGTCCTGGTCCTTGCGCCAATCGTCACCGGCCGGCAGCGAGTTCACGAACGCGGTCGCGTCGGCCTTGAGCGCGTCCAACTTCTGTACCAGCGGCTGGACTTCGAAACTGTAGTCCGACAGGGCCGTGGCGACCTTCTCCAGGTCGTCGGCGAACGCGTCCGACTTCTGCTTCACCGGCAGCGTGGTGGCGAACAGCTGCTCCGCCTCCGGCGCCGAATAAAACGCGGAAAGGCCCTGGAACTCGGTGTGCACATCCGAGCCGGACGCCCGGAACTGGCCCGCGTCCGCGGTCAGGAGCATCACATCGGTGTCTAGCGTGGCCAGGTCGCCGATGAAGTGCGGGATCCCTGACGGGTCTATGAGCTTCGCCTCGTCACCCACCGCTACTGACCCTCCGTGCGACGACCCGTCTCACTCTTGCCGGGCATGTCCACCGTGGGCTCCTTGGCTGCCGCCTGCTGGGCGTTCGCCGCCTGCTCCAGGGAGCCGGCCATGTAGTGGCGGGTGGCCTCGTCCGCGCCGTTCAGGGACTTCGAAGTCCGCTTGGCGATGTAGAGGAGATCCCGGCTCCAGTGCTCCGCGAACTGGCCCAGTGCCGAGCCGACCAGCCCGACTGTGCTGGTGTACGGCCCGTACTGACTGGTCAGCGTCCCCGCCGCGGAGGCGGCTTCTTCAAGACTGCCCTGCATCGCCGAGCCCGCGTCCGACATGTCCTTCGCCGCGGTCGCCGTCTTGGACAGCACGCCGTAAACGCCTGCCGGATGGATGTCCCACCCCGTCACGACTTTCCCCCTCGTCCCCGTACTTGCCGGGCATCCGCCCGCCCTGCGCCTGCCGCTGCGTCAGCCGATGTTGTCGACGGCCGCCTTGGCCTTGGCCAGGGTCGACTGGGCGGTGCCGTCGTTCTGCTCCATCGTCGAGCGGACCAGCCGGATGATCTCGCGGACCTCGCTGGCCGCGCGGTGCCAGCGGACTTCCTTGCCGTGGTACTCGTCGGCGACGCCGTCCGCGGTGAAGTCGGCCATCGCGGCCTTGACCGCACGGTCGCGGTCGGCCAGTACGCGCTCCAGCTGGCCGATGACGCCGGTGAGGCTGCTCTGGACCTCGGCGGAGGCGCCGGTGTCGTAGGAGCGCCGGTCCTGGTTCTGGGCCATGATCGAGTGTCCCCCTGAAGTTGGTGACGGATAAGGCGGCTTGACGGGTGGTGGCTACGACGCTCAGCGCGCGCCGAAGCGGGCCGCGTCGAAGTTGGCGGCGCCCATGTTCTGGTGCGCGTTGTCGCCCAACTCCACATCACCGGTGCCGAACGCGGTGTCCATGCCGGACTGACCGCCCAGGATCGCGCCGAGCGAGCTGTTCAGCTCGTTGGTGATCTCGTCGGCATGCGCCTTGAACGCGTCGAACGCAGCCTTGCCCGCCCCGTTGAACTTCCCCTCAAGCGGTTCTGCCGCCTGGATCAGCAGTCGGATCAGCGCGCCCAGGTCCTCGCTGGAACCGACGGTGCTCTTGCCGAGCTCCGACAGGGTCGTCGACCCCATGTCGAACTTCATCAACCCACCCCCGTAAGTGTGTTGTGTGCTACTGCTGCATGACCGACGCGACGTGATCGTGTGTCACATACGCCTCACAGCTCGTCGAACATCTTCTCGCATTACACGTTGCAGGCGCAACGCAGAAACGCAGAAGGTGCCGAAGTGGCGTGATCTAGTTCATGAGGGGCCGTGCCGCGTCAGTCCGTGTCCGTGCCGGAACGGAGCCCATCGGACTCCAGAGCGCCTGTCTCGCGATGTCACGGAGGTCGTCGAGTCCGTCTTGCGACTCGGTCGGACCGGGGCGCCAGGCCGGGGTAGGCCTGCCGGTCTGGTCCCGAACTGACGGAGTCCGCAGTCAGCCGCGACTCCTTGCGGGGGGTTCCGCTGGGACGACGCCAGAACTCCTCCCGCGTGCACCGCGCGGGTTCGATTCTTTCGAAGCGGTAGGGCGGCTCTTCGGTGCTCGACGAGGGCGTGGCTCCGCTGCCGATACGTCAGGCGCGGTCGCGTCGGATCAAAGTGTCGTAGGTGCCGAAATTGGGCACGGACTCCCAGTTGCCGGCGACGTCAATGCCGTGGCGGCTTTCCCTGGATTCCTCGCCGTCGACCTCCGCAGTGCGCCGAATGATGCCCTCGGTCGTGAACTCGTAGGACTCCGTGAGTTTTGCGTCCGCATATCCGCCTCGCTCCTCCGAATCGCCGTAGTCGTACGAGGTTGCTGTCTCCAGAAAAAGGGAACCATTGATGAGGGTGAAGGTGTAGTCGAGAGAGTCGCGGCCGTACTCGTCCATGAAAATGAGTGAGGCGTAACCGGTCTCCAGTCGCATTTCCACGCGCAGCGTCGGGGTGGAGTGTTCATCGGGGGAGGCGACAGCGGTGTACAGTTCGCCGGACGCGTGCCTGGCCTGAGCTTGCTCGGGCGTCAGTGAGTTCATGGGTGTCTCGGTAAGGTTGTTCCACTGCTCGCAGTAAGGCCAGATCATGGCTGGTTCAGCCCGTGCCCTTCGGCAGCCGGTAGACGAAGCCCTGCACGTCCCGGATTATCGCGCCAGATAGTACTTGCCCTTCAAGGGTTTCCCAATTGACTGCGGATATTCCGTGCGGGTCTTCGGTGTGTCCGGGATATTTGTTCTCGCCTTGTACTTCTGGTGGATCTCGCGCAGATAATTCCTGAACGTATCCGGCTTGATCTTCGATATTTGATTCTGCTTGCGCGATACGATTCCTTTTCCGGGCCGATACGAGTCGAGGACTTTCCCGTTTTCGAGATACACTTCGTTGGCCGGGTAACGCGGCCAATTGTCTTCAGTGAACTGTCGCCCGTCGTTCCACTTGTCCTGCAGCCACTGCGGAGTCCCCCCTCGCTCCCCACCGCTCGGCCCGCTCGGACTCGTTCCCCCTGCTCCAACGGCCATCAGTACGACACCGGCGGCACCGAGCCCGCCGGCGTTGAGGGCGGCTTCGGCTGAGAGGGCGCCGACAACTCCGCCTCACGAAGAAGGTGTTCAGCGCGTCGAGCAGGTGGAAGGTGTGGATCGTCCTGCCGTCGGGGCCTGCGTCTCCGAAGCCGCGCCACAGCAGGAGTGTCCCGGTGGTGGCCGCCCCCAGCGCGGTGCCGAGACGAAAACGGTGGACCGCAAACAGCTCACCCATGGGCTGCGCCGACGCTGTCCGCCAGGTGCGAAGCAGAGTGGTGAGTTGGTAGGCGATCCAGACCAGGGCAGCGATGCCGAAGCCCATGAGAATCTTCGGCCCCGAACCGCTACTGAAGAACTTCTGGAGACCGGCGGTCGAGGTGAACGAGCCGACGCCCAGGAAGCACGAGGAAGCACGGGATCGACGCGGCGCGCTGGATGAGACGCTCCACGGAACGGCCGACTCGGACCAGCCTGGCGCGCCATGTGGATTCGTTCGAGGACGGCTGCGCGTTGAGGGTGTCCTCGATATGGGGGCGCGGCAGCCGTGGAAGCTTTGGTGGGCGTGCACCCCGCTGCGCCGTAAAGTGGCGCCGTTACCGAGTTGGCGGCACGTGAACGGCCTCACGGGTGATCGGCGGACCATGCGAAAGGTGACCATGCGCTCCTTGACCTTCGTCATCGGTACGGGACGCAGCGGTTCGACCGCGCTGTCGCGCATCCTCAACGCCCACCCGGACGTACTGAGTCTCAACGAGTTCATGGCCTCGGTGGGTGACGCGGCCTTCCCCGAAGGGAAGTTGACCGGTGAGGAGTTCTGGCAGGCGCTCTTCAGGCCCGCCCCGCACTTCGAGCGAATGATCCGCAGTGGGCTGCCGTTGCCCGAGTTCCTCTATACGCGTCGCCCGGGAAGGTACACGGCGGAGACCACGGGTATCCCCGCGCTCTCCCTCATGGTGCTGCCTCATCTCACGGACGATCCGGACGGGCTTCTCGACGAACTCGGGGCAGCGGTGGTCCGGTGGCCCGAACGGGCCGCCGCCGAGCAGCACCGGGCACTGTTCGGTCTGCTGTGCGCGCGGTTCGGGCGGACCGCGGTCGTGGAGCGGTCCGGCTACTCGACCGGGTGGGCGCCAGGACTGCGGGCCGCGTTCCCGCACGCGAGGTTCGTGCACATGTTCAGGGACGGGCCGGACTGCGCCCTGTCCATGAGCCGCCATCCGGGATACCGCACGATCTCACTGCTGCGCGAGATCAAGGCACGGGCGGGCGTCGACAGTATGGGTGACCTGACGCCCGAGCACGTGCGTGCGCTGCCCGCGGACCTGGCTCCACTGCTCGACGAGCGCTTCGATCCCGCGCTCGTACGCGATCGGGACATCCCTCTGCGGACGTTCGGCTCTCTGTGGTCGGAACTCGTCACCGAAGGCATGCGGTTCCTCGGCGAATTGCCCGCCGACCAGCGCAGCACGCTTTCCTATGAGAACCTCCTGGACCGTACTGACGAAGAGCTGACCCGCCTGGCCGACTTCATCGGCGTCGCTCCCTTGCCCGAGTGGCTGCTCGCTGCGTCTGAACTGCTCGACCACAGCCGCCGCGGGTCCGCGCAGAGGCTGCCGGCGGCCGAACTCAAGGAACTGAGCGAGAGCTGTGCCCCGGGCACCCGCGTGCTGGAGTCATGGCCAGGGTGCTGACCAGGCATGGGCCCGGGCGTAAGACGTCCGCGTCCTTCGGCCCCTCGCTGACCAGCGTCCACCAGGATTTGGACGAACTCGGCCGACGTGGTGCGCGCGCTGATCGAGATCCTCGGCGCCCCCGGGGCAGGGCTCCCGCCGACGCCCCACCCTCGCCCCGACCCTGGAAGCCTGGAAGCCTGGAAGCGAGAGCCTGAACTGGGCCCGTAGTGCCGGACCTCGGTGAGGAAGCGGGCCCGTTCCCGATGCGCGTCCTCGCCTCGGGTGGCCTGGTGGACGACGAATGGCACCTACTCCCGCCGCAAAAGCGTCCCCACCGCCCCCTCCAGATACCCCGGAAACTGCCCCACCGAAGGCAGCACACCCGGCACCGCATGCCCCAACTGGCTGTGCCCCAGATAGAAGCTGTACGCCATCAAGCCGCGCTGCCGCGCCTCGCTCTCCCCGAAGCCCAGCTCGGCGAAGAGCCCCGTCAGGTAGTCGATCCGGCGCTCCGTGACCTGCCGTAGTGCAGCTGCCACCTGCGGGTGGTCGGTGCTGGCCAGGAGTGAGAGCTCCAGGGGGTCGGCCGCGCCCGGCTTGGTGACCCGTTGGAACAGAGCGCGCAGGCGGCGCTCCGGATCCGGGTCCGTCTCCACCTCCGCGATGATCTCGTCGGTGTTCGACTCGACCCAGCGGGCGAGTGCCGCCTCGATCAGGGCCTCGCGGTTGGCGAAGTGCCAGTAGAAGCTGCCCTTGGTGGTGCCGAGGCGGGTGGCGAGGGGTTCGACCGCCACCGCTGCGAGGCCGCCGCCCTCCCGGATGGCGGTGAGGGCCGCGTCCGCCCAGTCGCGCGCAGTGAGCCTGGGCTTCCTGGTCTGCTGCTGCCGTTGTGCCATTTCCATACGCTACCGTATGGTTTCCATACGCCAGCGTATGGAGGTGCGCGATGCGCAAGGACAGGCCCGTGGCGGTGGGGTTTCCCGAGGGGGCTCGGCTGATCAGGGCGGCTCTGGAACGGCCCGACTATCAGGACGCGTACGCCATGGAACTGCGGCCCGGGATGCCGCGGGATCCGGCCGCCTGGACGGGCATCTTGCGCGATGCCTTTCCGGTTGTCGCGCGGGAGGGTGGCGAGGTGCTCATGGAGGTCAGCGCGGGCGGGCTGGATGCCTGGGCGTCGATCGTTGTCGATGCCGAGTGCGTGGTGCTGTGCAGCTCCGTGAAGACCAACGCCTGGCGGTCCAAGCTGTATTGGGGTGTGGTGAAGCGGGTGCATCCCTTCATGGCCCGGCTCATGATGGTCCGCACCCATCGTCGGCTCGCCCTCGCCGCTCTGAACGACGTCACTTAGGCAGCCGGCCCGCCACGTACTCCTCCCGGAGCGTGTTCTTGCGGATCTTGCCGGAGCCCGTCAGGGGGAAGGCCTCGACGAACACCCAGGTGCGGGGCGTCTTGTGCGGGGCCAGGTGGGCGCGGACGTGGTCGAAGAGCTCCTTCTCCACCACACTCTCCCCCTCACCCACCGTCTCGCCCGCCGTGTGATCCGGGTTGAGGCGGATGAAGGCCGCGACCCGTTCGCCCCAGACGGGGTCGGGAACGCCCACGACCGCGGCCTCGGCGACGGCGGGGTGTTCGGCAAGGACCTGTTCGATCTCGCGCGGGTAGATGTTCTCGCCGCCGCGGATGATCATGTCCTTCAGGCGGCCTTCGATACGGCAGTAGCCACGCTCGTCCATCGAGGCGAGGTCGCCGGTGTGGAGCCAGCCGTCGGGGTCGATGGCGGCGGCGGTCGCGTCCGGGGCGTCGAGGTAGCCGGTCATGACGTGGTAGCCGCGGGTGCAGAGTTCGCCGGTGGTCCCGGTCGGTACGACCGTTCCTGCCGCGTCCACGATCTTCACCTCGGACAGGGGGAGGGGCCTGCCGACCGTGTGGGCGCGGTCCTCCTGGGTGTCGTCGAGGCGGGTGATGGTGATGCCCGGGGAGGCCTCGGTCTGGGCGTAGATGATGGCCATGGGGACGTTGAAGGTCTGCTCGAGCCGGCGGACCAGTTCGGGTGGGACCGAGGCGCCGCCGGACAGGATGTACCGGAGGGACGACAGGTCGGTGCTGGGGAGCGCCGGGTGTTCGAGCATGGCGATGAGCATCGTCGGTACGCCTCCCATCGCCGCGCAGCGTTCGGACTCGGTGAGTTCGAGCATCAGGCCCGGCTCGAAGTGCGGGGGCAGGACATGGGTGCCGAGGCTGATGACCGAGGCGAGGGTGGCAAGTACGCAGCCCGCGGTGTGGAACAGCGGCATGGGGTTGAGCGCCGCCTCGCCCGGCTGGAGCCCGAAGGTGCGGACGTAGGCCAGCCGCGCGTTGTTGGTGATGCCGCGGTGGTGCAGGATCACGCCCTTCGGGATGCCGGTGGTGCCCGAGGTGTACTGGATCTGGGCCGGTGCCGACGCGTCGACCTCGGGCAGCGTGCGGGCGGTCGCGCCTTCGGCGCAGAACTCCGCCCAGTCCTCGAACAGTACGCTCGTGCGCAGGTCGGGGAGGTCGGCGCGGATGCCGTCCAGGGTGCGGGCCATCGGGTTGCCGCGGTACTCGCGGCGCAGGAAGACGCCCGCCGCGCGGGAGTGGCCGAGCACGTGGCGCAACTCCGATTCACGCAGGGCCGGGTTGACCGTGACGAGCGTGATGTCCGCGAGGGCGGCGGCGAGTTCGAGGATCACCCACTCCGGGATGTTGTTCGCCCACACCGCCACACGCTCGCCCGGTGAGAAGCGGCCGAGCAGGGCACGCGCCGCGCGCTCGGCCTCGTCGAGCAGTTCGGCGTACGTCCACCGGCGGCGCTCGGCGGGGTCCGGCACGCCCTCGACCAGGGCGACCGTCTCCGGTGCCAGCCGGGCGGCGCGGCGCAGCAGTGATCCGACGGTCTCGTCCAGGAGTTCCTCGTCGGACTCGCCCGCCCAGTACGACGTCGCCACCATGTCAGCCCCCGGAGTGTGGTTTCCCTGCGCGTCGGATACGGCGTCAGTATCCGGACCGGGAGCCGCGGTACGCCACCCCGCCCGCTCAATTCCTGTGGCAGGCCGCCCAGTTGCTGCCCAGTGCTACGCCGACGACCCCAGGGAGCGCGCGGTCACCTTCGCCAGATGCCGGGTGAACACCTCCCGGGTGTCCGGCGTCAGCGTGCGCAGGGCCACCAGAGCCGTGATGACGACATCGCAGAGCTCGCCCTGGACGTCCTCCCAGGTGTGGGTGACCCCCTTGCGCGGGTTCTGGCCGGTCGCGCCGATCACCGCCTCCGCCACCTCGCCGACCTCCTCCGACAGCTTGAGCATGCGCAGGAGCATGCCCTCCTTGCCGCCGTGCGGACGGTTCGCGTCGAGCCAGGTCCACAGGTCGTCGATGGCCGCCCAGAGGTCGGGGCAGGCCGGGGGCTCGGGAAGGGCGGGCGTCTCGGTGGGAGGGGCCTGATCAGTCATGGGCCCAGCCTGCCCGCCCGCATCACTCCCTGAACAGCGCCTCTTCCTCCGCGAACAGTGCCTCCTGCTCCTCCGGCTGCTTGTTGTCCTGCAGCCGCTTGTTCCGCGCCCCCACGACCAGCGCCGTGGCCGCCGCCGTCACACCGAGTGCCGTCGGGACCATCCAGCCGCGGTCGAAGACATGGCCGAGCGCGTGGTCGAGGGAGAGACGGCCGGGGCCTGCGACCGCGAGGCCGGTGGCGGCCAGGGCGAGGGTCGCCGCGTACTCGTAGCCGCCCTCCGCGTTGAAGAAGCCGTTCGGTGCGTGCACCGCGGACGCCCCGGCCATGGCGCCGGCCGCCGCCGCACCCGCCGCCGGGGTGGCCAGGCCCAGCGCCAGCAGTGTGCCGCCGCCGGCCTCCGCGAGGCCCGCCGCGGTCGCGCTCGCCTTGCCGGGCGCGTAGCCGACCGACTCCATGAACTGGCCGGTCCCCTCGATGCCGTGTCCGCCGAACCAGCCGAACAACTTCTGCGCGCCGTGCGCCGCCAGCACGCCGCCGGCACCCAGCCGGAGCAGCAGCAGGCCCAGATCACGCCGGTCGTAAGCGCTCATGATTTCTCCCGGGACAGACAACAAGGACATATAACGGGTCCGGACAAACAGGAACACTCCCCTCCGCGTGTCCACCGTCCCACTCCTCACACCTCCCGGACCCGTCCGCGCAGCCGTTCGGGTGGCGGGTCCCGGCGGGCGGTGTGACTCTGCTGGCATGACGATTCAGCCAGCCAAACTCAGCGACCCGGCCGTCCGTGCGTTCGTCACCGCCGTCAACGCCCACGACCGCGATGCCTTCCTGGCCCTCCTCACGGAGAACGCGACCATGGCGGACGACGGCTCCGACCGGGACCTCAACGAGTGGATCGACCGGGAGATCTTCTCCTCCAACGGTCACCTGGACGTCGACAACGAGTCCCAGGGCGGCCGCGCCCTCCTCGCCCACTACCGCAACGACGCCTGGGGCGAGATGCGCACCCGCTGGAACTTCACGATCGAGGACGACGGTCGCATCTCCCGCTTCGAGACCGGCCAGGCGTAAGTCACACGCGCACACCCGGACGTACACGCGTACCCCCGCCCCCCTTGCCTTCGTACGCGCGCCAACTCCTACCGTTCCGCTCGGCTGGGGCAAGGTCGACGACGAGGAGTCCGTACGGGCGATCCGGCGCGCCCTCGACCGCCGTGGACAGGGAGCCGGAGACGGTGGACGCGGGGGCGAGACTTCGCCTTGCCCTGGGTGAAGGAGGCGTCGACCTCGGTGACGCTCAGGGTGATCGCGCCGATCGCGGCGGACACGCCCTGCTGGGCGGCGACCAGGGCCGCCTTCTTTCTGCGGCCCGGTTCGCGCTTGAGATAGATGCCGAACATCTCGTTCCGCGAAGGTTCTTGGCGCCCGCTGTGGGCGCTGCCACAAGCCAGGGAGAAACCTTTGAGCCGAACTGAGTAAAGGATGTGTAAGAGCTGAGAATGTCGGATGCCAGGTCAGAATTCCGTAAGACAGGCAATTCCTATGCCGTGGACGGCGTACTGCCAGGAAACCGCTGTTGGATGGGTGTTACCGTCCCGGGGTGCACGGTTCTTCCCCCCTCTCCCGGCGTGCCGCTCTCGGCCTTGCCGCAGCCGCCATTCCGCTTGCCGCGGCGACCCCCGCTTCCGCCGCCGTCACCGTCGTCGGTGGTGAGCGACTCGCCCGTAAGGGAATTCAGGTGAGCGGCGCCACAGGGCTGCCCGGGAAACTCACCGCAAGTGCCTGGATCATCGCCGACTGCGAGAGCGGGGAGGTGCTCGCCTCGTTCGCCGCGCACCGGCGTCTGCCGCCCGCGTCCACGCTGAAGATGCTGTTCGCCGACACGGTCCTGAAGAAGTTCCACCGGACCGAGCGGTACAAGGTGACCGACGCCGACCTGGCCGACATTCCGGCCGGCTCCAGCCTGGTCGGGGTCAAGCCCGGGATCACGTACACCGTCGAGCAGCTCTGGCAGGGCGTCTTCCTCCGCTCCGGCAACGACGCCGTGCATGTGCTCGCCCATATGAACGGGGGAGTGGCGAAGACGGTCGCCGAGATGCAGGCCAAGGCCGAGGATCTGCAGGCTCTGGACACCCATGTGGTCAGCCCGGACGGCTTCGACCAGAAGGGTCAGCTGTCCTCCGCCTACGACCTCACCCTCTTCGCCCGGCACGGACTGAAGAACGCCGACTTCCGGGAGTACTGCCACACCAAGATCGCCGACTTCCCGGCCGGCGGCAGGAAGACGTTCCAGATCCAGAACACCGACCGCCTGCTCACCGGCGCGTGGGGCTTGAAGACGTACGACGGACTGATCGGCGTCAAGAACGGTTACACCAGCCACGCCGGCAACACCTTCACCGGTGCCGCCACCCGCGGTGGCCGGACCCTGCTGGCCACCGTGATGCACCCCAAGAGCGGCTACAACGCCGTCTACGAGGAGACGGCCGCGCTGCTCGACTGGGGCTTCACGCACGGCGGTTCGGCCGAGCCGGTGGGCACGCTGGTCGAGCCGCTCAGCGAGGGCGGGGCCAGGGCGACGCCCACCCGGAAGACGGCCCAGGCGGCGGCCGGCGCCCCGGGTGCGGGGTCAGGGGACCCCTCGGCCTGGCGGCTGCTGGAGGGCGCGGGCGGCACGATCGCCCTGCTGGCGGGCGGCGTCTGGGCGCTGCGCAGACGCGGCAAGGGCGGCGGCAGGCACGCCAACTGACGTATGTGGCAGCCGTTCCACCCACCGGTGCGTACCTCGCGGTCCCACGCGAGATCCACCCCCACCCGGTGCGGTGGAACGGCTGCCATCCCCCCTCGGCATGGACTGCCGGCCTACGGAACCTCACTCCCCCAAGTGTGAAGCTCTTGTGTAGGAGATTTGAGCATAGGTCCACAACCGGCTGCAATGGTGCGGACGCTCAAATTCCGGTTGTGCAAGTTGATGAGTTGAGGGCCTGCCGCGGCGCTCAGCCCCGGCCCACGTACGGCATCGCGGTCGCCAGAACCGTCGCGAACTGCACGTTCGCCTCCAGCGGCAGCTCGGCCATGTGCCGCACCGTGCGCGCCACGTCGGCGACGTCCATCACGGGCTCGGGCGCGATCTCGCCGTTGGCCTGCAGTGCGCCGGTCTGCATCCGTGCCGTCATGTCGGTGGCCGCGTTGCCGATGTCGATCTGCCCGACCGCGATGTTGTACGGCCGCCCGTCCAGCGAGAGCGACTTGGTGAGACCGGTCAGCGCGTGCTTGGTCGCCGTGTAGGCGACGGAGTGCGGCCGAGGCGTATGGGCGGAGATGGAACCGTTGTTGATGATCCGTCCGCCCTGCGGGTCCTGCTCCTTCATCTGCCGGTAGGCCGCCTGCGCGCACAGGAACGCCCCGTTGAGGTTGGTGTCCACCACATGCCGCCAGGCCTCGTACTCCAGCTCCTCGACCGGCACCCCGCCGGGACCGAACGTCCCCGCGTTGTTGAACAGCAGATCCACCCGCCCGAACCGCTCGACGGTGGCGGCGAACAGCGCGGCCACCTCCTCCGGCCGCGAGACGTCGGTCCGTACGGCGAGACAGGCGCCGCCCGGCATCAGCGCCGCCGTCTCCTCCAGCGTCCCGGGGCGCCGCCCCGCCAGCGCCACCGACCAGCCCGCACGCAGCAGCTCCACGGCAACCGCCCGCCCGATGCCGGAGCCGGCGCCGGTCACCACCGCGATCCTCGACTGCCCGCCGGTCCCCTGCTTCTCAGTCTCCATGGCATTCATGGGCCCGCAGCGTAGGCGAGGGTCCGGCATGCGGGACGAGACCGTCCGCCATCCGGGTTCGAGTGGCCTGACGCGCAAGTGACATTCGGCACTGTGTGCGAGCTGAGACCATAGGGGGCGCATCACCCGGAGAATCCGGAGAATCCGGAGAGATCGGAGAGGGAGGGGCACATGCCCGAGCAGGGGGCGTCGACTCCGCATGTGTCGACACCACACATAGAGCAGGCGGCCGGACCGGCATCGGAACCGCCCGCCGCCCGCACCGTCCCCCGTACCGGACTGCTCGTCACCCTGATCCTCGGCGGCCTCACCGCGACGCCCCCGCTGGCGATGGACATGTACCTCCCCTCGCTCCCCGAGGTCACCCACTCCCTGCACGCACCCGCGGCCACCGTCCAGCTCACCCTCACCGCCTGTCTGCTGGGCATGGCGCTCGGTCAGTTGGTGGTCGGCCCGATGAGCGACCGGTGGGGCCGCCGGCGCCCCCTGCTGATCGGCCTGGTCGCCTACGTCGTCTCGACCGTCCTGTGTGCGCTCGCGCCGACCGTCGAGTCGCTGGTCGCGTTCCGGCTCGCGCAGGGGCTGGCGGGCGCGGCTGGGATCGTCATCGCACGCGCCGTGGTCCGCGACCTGTACGACGGCGTGGCGATGGCCCGCTTCTTCTCCACCCTCATGCTGATCGGCGGGGTCGCCCCGATCGTCGCGCCGCTGATCGGCGGCCAGATCCTGCGGGTGACGGACTGGCGGGGGGTGTTCGTGGTGCTCACGGTCGTCGGGACGGTGCTGACCGGGCTCGTCTGGGCGAGGCTGCCCGAGACGCTTGCGGCGCGGATGGGGGTCCCCCCGCTCGAGCGAAGCCGAGAGCGGGGGAGGCACGGCGGGGGAGTGGGCGAGGCCCTGCACACCATGCGGCGCCTGCTCGCCGACCTTCCCTTCACCGGGTTCATGCTCGCGGGCGGCTTCGCGTTCGCGGCGCTCTTCGCCTACATATCCGCCTCCCCCTTCGTGATCCAGGAGATCTACGGCGCCTCCCCGCAGACGTTCAGCCTGCTGTTCGGCCTGAACTCGGTGGGGCTGGTGGCCGTGGGCCAGATCAATGGAAAGCTGCTGGTCGGAAAGGTCCGCCTGGACCGGGCGCTGGGCGCGGGCCTGCTCGTCGTCATCGCCGCCGCGACGGCCCTCCTGCTCATGTCCACCGGAGTCTTCGGCAAGGTCGGCCTTGCGCCCGTCGCCGCGGCCCTCTTCGTCCTGATGTCCGCGATGGGGGTGACCCTGCCCAACGCCCAGGCCCTCGCCCTGATGCGCACCAAGCACGCGGCCGGCTCGGCGTCCGCGCTGCTCGGCACCTCCTCGTTCCTCATCGGCGCGGTCGCCTCGCCGCTGGTCGGGATCGCCGGAGAGCACACCGCCGTCCCGATGGCCGTCGTCCAACTGGCCGCGGCGCTGGTGGCACTGGGCTGCTTCGTGGGAATGTGCCGACCTCGCAGCGAGCCTTACGACACAGGTCGTACGAGCGTGGAAGGAGCGGGGAGCTGAGCGCACCGAGACTGCGCAGGGACAGTCCCGAACGGGCCGGACTCGACCCCGGCGAACTCCACCACCTCGTCCAGGAGGTCCACGACCTCACCACCGGGGACCATCCCTGGGCCGCGGGCACCGTCGTCGTCGCCGGGCGCGGCCCGGTGATCGCCGTCGAGGAGGCGGCGGGGTGGGCCGTCAGATACTCGGCCTACGACCCCGAAACGGACCGAGGCGTCGAACTTCCGCCCCCGGACCGGGTTCCGATGACCGTCGACACACCCGTCGACCTGGCCTCCCTCACCAAGCTGTTCACCGCGGTCGCCGCCGTGCAGCAGATCGAGCGCGGCACGCTCGGCATCGACGCGCGGGTCGGGGCGTATCTGCCCGAGTTCCGCGCGGCGGTGCGGCACGGCATCACCGTGCGGGAGCTGCTCACCCATACCTCCGGGCTGCGGCCCGAACTCCCGCTGTACGACTGCGCCGACGACGCGGAGCGGCTGGAGAGGCTGCGGGCGGAGGTGCCGATCGGGGTGCCCGGGACGTACACGTACTCCGACCTCAACTTCCTCCTGCTCCAGTTCGTTCTGGAACGGGTTTCCGGCCGCACCCTGGACGTCCTGATCCACGACGGGATCACCCGTCCGCTGGGGATGCTGTCGACCGATTTCGGGCCCTGTCCGGGGGCGGCGGCGACGGAGGATCAGCGGCGGCCGTGGGCGAAGGCCGACCGCGGGATGGTGCGCGGTGTCGTCCACGACGAGAACGCATGGGCGCTGGGCGGCATCGCCGGCCATGCGGGCCTCTTCTCGACGGGGCGTGACCTGGCGGTCTTCTGCCGGACTCTGCTCGCGGGGGGTTCCTACGGGCCCGCCCGCATCTTGGGTACGGACTTCGTCGAGCTGCTGCTGGCTCCGCCGGGGCTGGGCTTTGCCGTCGACCAGGCGTGGTTCATGGGGGAGCTGGCGGGGCGGGGGGCGGCTGGGCACACGGGGTTCACGGGAACGTCGGTGGTGTTGGATCCGGCGACGGACACGTTTCTGGTGCTGCTGGCGAATGCGGTGCATCCGCGGCGGCGGGGGCCCGACAGCCGCCCGCGCGCGGCGGCGGCGACGCGTCTGGCGCGGGCGGTGCACCGCAGCCCGCCCGGGACTTGATCTTTCGCCCCCGCCGCCCCTACCCGTCCCGTCCCTGGGGGCTGCGCCCCCAGACCCCCGCTTTCGGCCTGAACGGCCTCGTCCTCAAACGCCGGACGGGCTGAAAGACCAGCC